>JAEEUO010000034.1 GCA_016286935.1 Bacillota bacterium
GAGCAGCGCGGAGACGCAGCCTTTCAGAAGGTCCGGCTCCGTCCGGAGGCGCAGGAGAAGCGCCGCGTACGCGGCGTTCAGGCCGTACGCGCCGCAGGAGACGGCGAAAAGAAGCCGCGCGCCGGACGCGAACGGACGGAGGTCCGCCGGATCCGTCACAGCGGTGTAGTCCTCCCCCTCCAGCGCATACGCCAGCACGGCGTCCAGACGGACGTCGTCTTCGGGCCGGTCTGCCTTTACGCGGATCACGGTAAGCGCCATATCAGAGGATTCCTTTCAGTTCATCGACGGCGTCGCCGATGCGGGCGAGGAGTTTTTCGGGGAGGCCGTCGAACGGCTCCGTTTCGATGCCGTCCGCCGTATAGCGGTTCTTCCGGCCGAGCCAGACGCCGTCCGCCAGGACGGAGCCGTAATGCCATTCGCCGCGCAGCGTCAGAAGGAGCGACAGCGCGCCCGACGACAGCGCGGGCGCGACGTACGGCTTGAAGCCGAGCTCGCGCATCCGGAGGTTCGCCGTGAGCGCCTTTTCGGTCAGCTCCGCCGACAGTTCATCATCGTACCGCTCGGGGTCTGTCGCGTTCGCGATCCAGAGGCCCTTTCCGTGGGGGCCGAACGCGCGGCCCTCCGTGAGGAACGACGCGAACCGCGGATCCTTCTTCGCGTAGTACGCCGCGCGCGCGTTCATCACGCCGAGGCCGTAGCCCTGGATCTGCTCCGGGGCAAGCCCGCGGCCGTCCCAAACGCCTTCTTCGTTCGTGTTGCTCGCGAGATACGCAACCTTCGCGAGCGGGTCGACGGGATCGGAGACCTGGGCCCAGAGCCCGCGGAAGCCGGCCTCGCGCGCCATCCTCGCGTACGTCCGCACGATCGCGGAATTGGCCTCGAACTGGGCCATCCGCACGTCCTTCACGGCCGAGCCGACGGGCGGGATCCCCTTCGACGCGACGAACACGAAGACGTCGCACGCGAACAGATCCTCCGGCCGGACGACGTCGACCTCCGGAAAGGCGTCGTAATCCCACGGAAGCGAGACCTGGCCCATCTCGAATTCCCAGCGGGCCGTCGTCGCTTCGGAGAGATCGCAGATGCCGATCGAATCGATCACATCGCCCCCGAGGAGCTTCAGCCCCGTGAGCATCGTGGATCCGACGTCGCCGATCGCGAGGATATGGACGCGCGCCTTCCGGCCGAGCGGCGGGAGTGCCGCCGGCCTGCGCGCCGTTTCGGGATCATTCTTCCTGTTCATTCCATACGTGGGCTCCGCGCAGGAGCTGTTCCAGATCGTTAGCGATATAGACGGACGCGGGCAGATTGGAGTCGTACGCGAGGCACGAGCCCTTGTCCGGACACAGCGGAAGGTTGACGGCCTCGCTGAGGCGGCTGAGCGTCAGGTTCCGCGCGTAGTGTTCGCGGTAGGCCTGCTCGAGGGCGAGCATGAGATCGCGCGCCGATTCGAGGCAGACGCGGGACAGGTCAAACACGGCCGAGCGCGGGCAGTTCCTGAGGAACGTCGGCGCCGCGTACGGGAGAATGTGGTTGATGCCGGCCTGGAGGCCCGGAACGGGATACGTCGCGCGGCGCACCGTATCGCCGCCGATGAACGGATAGATCGTCGATTCGACGAACCACCGCTTCAGCGTCGGGACGAAATACGCGCCGTCGACGGGACGGTTCCACTCGCGCATCAGATCGCGGCCGTGGCCGGAGAGGATGCCGACGAGGACCATGCGGATGTCGATGTTCTCGGCCTTCAGGAGCGGATCGAGCGTCCGCATGCGGTGGCCGGGGTGCATGACGTCGTCGACGAGGATCACCGAGCGGTCGAACGATTTGATCGTGCGGATCTGGCTCGGGATCGGCGGATAATACGGGAACGCCTCGATCTTGTACGTCTCGAGATCGGGCTCGTAGACCTTGTCGGTGTGGATCGTCATCGTGACGGTGTTCGGAATGATCCGCCCGCGGAGCATCTTGCCGAACGGGACGCACATGCACGGACCGAGTCTGCGCGGGACGGTCGGCGTCATCGGCACTTCGTTGACGGCGGTGATCTTCTCGAGCAGCCGCTGGTGGATGATCTCGTTCGAGAGCGTCAGGACGAGCATGCCCGGGTCGAGGCCCGTCAGCGCGCGCTGGAGGTTTTTGTGGCCGTTCGCGATCGCCCGAATCACGCGCGGATCGGAGGAGAGCGGCTCCTGGAACATGTCCTCCATGTTGCGGATCAGGACGGACGGCGCGCGCATATCGACCTCCATCAGCGGATGGCCGCCCTCGCGGCGGACGAAGCCCTGACGCGCGAGCAGCTCCTCAAGATCGGCCGAGAGCCCGCCCGCCGGACGCGCGATCGCGTATGTGCAGCCCTCCTCGAGAGCGTGCGCGATCACTTCGCTGAGCAGGAACTGGGCGTCGTCGTCCTGCGCGGAGAGACCGGTCAGGAGAAGCGTCTTTCCGGATGCGCGGAGGCGCAGGCGGTCGGTCAGCGCGGCGTCGCCGAAGAACGAGAAGAACTCCGTCGCGTCGAGGATCCGCCACGTCACGGAACCGCATTCCGCGCCGTCGCGGCGGATGGTCATGACCGCGTCCCCTTCCGTGCTCCCGGCTTCGGACGGATCGGTTCCGCCCCTCCGGTAGCGCGGCGCGAGGCGTTCGAACGAGATCCGGGACGGCAGGAGCATCGGTTTGTCCTGGCTGTCGCGGAGGTAGAGGCCGTTCTGGTAGATGAAGTCCTGGATGACGGGATCGATGAAATGGGAGATGTCGCGGTTCTGGTCGACGTTCTCGCGGATGCGCGTCGAGCTGATGTCCTCGAGCTCCGGCGGGAGGCGCAGTTCCCGGATCTCGCCCGTGATGCCGAGTTCCTCCTTCGGGGGGATCGTCGGCTGGTCGGGGCGGCTGAAGACGATGTGGTCCATCGAGTGGATCGAGTACGGCTGCGGTTCGGCCTTGTAGGCGGACGCGCCCGCGAGCACGTCCGCGCCGACGACGACGCAGAGCTTCCGCCCCGCGAAGATCTCGCGCAGCCGCTTCAGATCGGCCGGATTCGCGATGTTGATCGGAATGTCGCTCGGGAAGAGATAGACGTGGAAATCACCCGCGACGGACATATTGATGATCTGGCGGCGGATGAGGTGCGGCTGGGGCTTCTTCGACCACGAGAATTCGTCGACGGCGAGGTAGACCTCGTAGCCCATCTGGCGGATCTTGTGGACGATGCCTTTGTGGGAGAGCGTGAACGGATCGAACGTTCCGGGGAAGAACGCGACGTTCTTCGGCCGTCCGAAGCGGAACGAGCCGCTTTCGAGCTTGTGGAACGTCAGGAACCGGTCGAGGTGGGCAAGCGCGGAGGCGCGGTAGAAGAACGTGAGGTTGTCGCGGTCGGGCGCCGTCTCCGTGAGGAGCAAAAGCTTCCGGCAGCAGAGCGTGAAGAGCTTCTCGCGCGATTCCATCGAGAGCGTGCTGCCGTCGAAGAGCTGGCCGAAGATCAGGAGCGCCTCCTGGCGGACGGGCTCGCGGTAGTGGGCGAGGCCCTGCAGGAGCAGCCCGATCAGCTCGTAGCGGCGGTCGGTATAGTGGGTTCCCGTCTCGTTGAACCGCTCTTTATAGCCTTCGTAGTTCTCCAGGATCACGCCGATCGTCCGGAGCGCGCCGGCGACGGTGGAGTCGGCGGGCGATCCGAGCAGCGTGTGGAGCCAGTGAACCTGCTCGTCGAGTTCGGTCGGGTGGAGCAGGAGGACGGCGCGGCCGAGGTAGTCGGGAATGTACTTCGAGATCTCGTACTGGCCGAGTTCGATGCCCTTTCCGAGCTCGACGACGACCTCGTTGCGCTGTTCGCGGCGGAGGAGCGGGAGCGCGTCGAGCAGCGCTTCGCCCGCGACGTGGCGGACGACGACGCGCTCGGAGACTTTTACGAGGTTCGAGAAGTGGGTGCAGATGTGGAGGACGTTGTCGGTGCGGCCCTGTTCGGCCTGGTCCTTCAGGATCCCCACGCCGACGACCTTGTTGACCCACGGCGTCGCGTTCTTCAGGTTGTCTAGGAAGATCTCGCCGGTGATGTCCTGTTCGCCGCTGAAGATCCTGCGGTAGGCGGAGACGTCCTCCCCCGCGCGGCGCAGGATCCGGTAGCGCAGGAATTTGAGCGTCAGGCCCTCGTTCGGGTCGCCCTGGGAGGCGATCTCGGCGATGCGCTTCATTTCGTGATCGTCGCGGGCAAGCGGCCTCTGGGCTTCCTGAAGGAACAGGAGCGCGCCGGTCTGGAGCTTCGTATCGCCGTTCAGCGCGAAATACGCGGCGAATTCGACGATCTTTTCGCGCGTCGCCTCGTCGTAGAAGTGCGGCGGGAGGTTCTGGATCGCGTCGAGGAGCGTGAACGCCGTCTCGGGCTCCTTCTCCGCGGGCTTGTCGAAGTAGGCGAGAAACGCGCCGATGAACCGCGGCAGCGATTCGGGGCGGCTGTACTCGATCAGGGAATCGACGACGAGCTTCAGCGTGTAGCCGATATGGGAGCGCTGCTGGGCCGTCGTTTTGTGGTCCGGGTTGATGATCCGGTCGAGGTACTTCTCCCAGAGCATGTACGGGATCTCCTCGGCCGGGTCGGAGGGAACGTCGTCGGGGAGACGCTTCCGGTAGACAAGGTGGAACCGCGCGATGATCTGGCCGAGCAGGCTCGCGGCCTGGCGGCGGATGTCGCCTTCGCGGTGGCTCAGGAGCTCATAGAGAAACGCGAGGGCGAGCGTTTTCTGGCGCACGGAGAGGTACGTGCAGTATTCGCCGAAGATGTTCAGGTAGACGCGGAGCTGCTTCCAGTCGCGGCTCGCGCGGGCCGCCTCGATGATGTTGCCGAATTTCTGGTCGCTCGACAGCTGGTTCATCAGGCGGATGTGGTGCTCCATCGACAGCATCATCAGGCGGTCGACGGCCTCCTCCGGCGTCATCAGCGCGGGGTCCTTCGTTTCGGGCTTCTTCAGCGGCTTTCCGGTCAGTTCGGTGTCGAAGCCGAGCGAGAGCAGATACCGCTCGAAGTCCTGGAGGCGGCTGTAGACGATCTCGTAGCGGCGCCGTTTCGCGGCGTCGACGTTTTCGAGCTTGTTGAGGATGATGTCGAACGAATCGGAGAGCGGGCTGATCGCCGTCCGCTCGTTTCCGTCGGCGTCACGGACCATCTTGCAGCGGATGTCCGCGTAGATCAGGCAGAGCGCCTCCGCGGAAAGAGCGTCGAGCTCGAGGTCCCACGTCGAATGGTTCGAAGCGATGTGGCTGATCGCGAGGAGCTCGCGTTCCTCCAGCCACAGGCCGGTGTAGTAGTAGTGGAGATGGGGAACGTTCTCCCCGGGACGGCAGCCGTACTTGCCGATGTCGTGGGCGGTCGCGGCGGCGGAGACGAGCGAAAGGTCGATGTCCTCGCCCGATTCACGGATCGCGCGCGCGACGGACAGCGCGATGAAATGGACGCCCGCGATGTGGGAGAGCGTCCGGTACGGCGTCACCTCGTTGCCGAGGCGCATCAGTTCATAGACGAACTCGCGGCGGAACGCGCCGAAGAACTTGCGGTACTCGGCGGCATGGTCGCAGTCGTTCGATTCGGCGGGCGTGAGGAACCCGAAGTCGTACATCGGGTCGAACGGGAGGACGGTCCTCTCGCGGTCGAACAGGACCTGGAGGACGGTCAGGTAGCGCATGACGCCCGTCGCGTACGCTTCCTCGTCGGCGTCGGAGACGAACCCGCTTCCGGGGTACATGCGCGAGCGGATCCAGTCGTACGCGAAGGCGGGCCAGCCGCGTTCCGGCATATCGCCGAGGATCGGCGCCATCGCCTCCGCGACTTCGGAGCAGACGAGCCGCTTCTCCAGCGGGAACAGCGCCTCCAGACGGTCGATCGTGTCGCCCGCGCGGAAAATGCCGGCCGCGTCGCGCTGCCGTTCCGCGAGCCCGCGCTCCGCGAACGCTTTGGAAAGATCATGAAGGAGTTCACGCTTCGCTGTTGTGTTCATGCTGTTGTCTCCGTTTCCGTTCCGCTGTTTTCCGCCCTTCCGCATCGGGACATAGTCAAAAACAATGGAGCGTTTCCATAGGTAGTTGAATTGTATCATAACGCGGCAGAAAAGAAAAGACCCCGTGCCTTCGCACGGGGCCTCTTGTTCTGTTTTCAGCGAGCTTACGCTTCCGCCGGCGCTTCGGCTTCGGGAGCGGCTTCGGCAGCGGGTTCTTCCGCCTTCGGAGCTTCTTCCGCGGGCGCTTCGGCCTTCGGAGCTTCTTCCGCCTTCGGGGCTTCCGGTCCGAGCGCTTTCTTGATCGAGAGGGAGATTCTTCTTCTCTCTTTGTCGATCTCGAGGATCTCGGCCTTCACGATCTGGCCGATCGAGAGCTCGTCGGCGATGTTCGCGACGCGCTTGTAGGCGATCTCGGAGATGTGGACGAGACCGTCAAGACCCGGTTCGAGCTCGACGAACGCGCCGTATTCCTTGATCTGGACAACCTTGCCTTCGATAAGCTGTCCGGCCTGGTATTTGTCGTCGATGACGGACCAGGGTTCGGGACGGTTCTGCTTCAGGCCGAGGGAGATCTTGCCCTTCTCTTCGTTCATGGAGAGGATCTTTACGGGGATCTTTTCCTCGATCTTCAGAGCTTCCTGGGGGTGTTTGAGCTTGCCCCAGGAGATCTCGGAGATGTGGAGCAGGCCGTCGATGCCGCCGATGTCGACGAACGCGCCGTAATCGGTGAATCTCTTGACGGTGCCTTCCACGATATCGCCGACGTGGAGGTTTTCCCAGACCTCGGCGAGTCTCTTCTTCTTTTCTTCCTCAAGGAACGCCTTGTGGGAGAAGACGGCCTTGTTGCGTCTCGGATCGACGCGGCTGACCTTGCACTCGAGCGTCTTGCCGATGAATTCGTCGGCCTTCTCGACGTAGTGGTCGGAGAGCTGGGACATCGGGATGAAGCCGGAGATCTCCTTGTAGACGGCGATCACGCCGCCCTTGACTTCCTTGACGACCTTCGCGAGGACGACTTCCTTGTTGTCGAGCGCTTCGGTGATCTCGCCCCAGTTTTCGTTGAGTTCGACCTTTTTCTTGGAAAGAAGGATATTTCCGTCACCGTCATCCGTCTTCAGAACCTTGGCCTGTACGGTGTCTCCTTCCTTGAAGAGGTCGGAAAGGGTCTTTCCTTCCTCGATGGTCATTTCGGAAGCGGGAATTACGCCGTCCTTTTTGCAGCCGAGGTTGACGACGAGGAATTTGTCGTTCACCTGGACTACTTCGCCCTCGACGATCTCGCCGCGCGCGGGGAGACGCAGGGACTTTTCAATCAGGTCCATCATAGATTCCATGTCGTTCGCATCGTCGGGATACTTGGCCATGGTCTTCGGTTCCTGTTCGGTTTTCGAATCCTGTACGGGTTCCGCGGGGGCGGCTTCCGTCACAACGGGTTCCTCGGCGGCAAAATCGCTGACCGCGTCGACCGTCTCAAGATTCTTGTTCTCAGTGATAGCTTCACTCATAGTGGAAATAACCTCCTTGATAATACGTTCAGGCGTCGATGCACCTGCCGCAACGCCTATCTTATCATAATTCCTGAGCGTATGCAACGGCAATTCGCCACTATTTTCCGCAAAATACGAATTCGGGCAGACGCTTTTGGCGATCGCGAAGAGCTTGCGCGAATTCGCGCTCGCGGGGTCGCCGAGGACGACCATGCAGTCGGCCCATCCGGCCAGCGCGCGGCAGCCGTCCTGGCGTTCGCGCGTCGCGCTGCAGATCGTGTTGCGGACGAGGAGTTTTTCGCCGAGCGCGTCCTTCAGCCGGTCCGTGATCCGCTTCCAGTTCTCCTCGATGAACGTCGTCTGGGAGACGCACACCCATTCCGCCGGAAGATCCCGCGAAGAGCCGTCCGCTCCCGCGAGCGTCCCGAGAAACGCCTCCGCGTCCTCCCCGGAGGCGATGACGAAGCACGGTTCCCCCGCCCAGCCGCGGATTCCCGCGACCTCCGGGTGCTTTTCGTCGCCGACGATGACGACGCCCTTCCCGGCTTCGTTCGCTTCCCGCGCGATCGTGTGGATCCGCGCCACGAACGGGCAGGTCATGTCCTCGATCCGGAGCTTCGCCCTTTCCGCCGCGCCGTAGAACGCGGCCGGTTCGCCGTGGGCGCGGACGAGGATCCGGGCGCCCGGTTCGGCCTCGGATGGATCCGCGATCGTGCGGAGGCCCTTTGACTCGAGTTCTTCGATGACGCTCCGGTTGTGGATGAGGTGGCCGGTCGCGTAGACGCTCTCCCCTGTTTTCGCGCATTCCGCGAGCAGCGCGTCGGCCTTTCCGACGGCGTTCCGGACGCCGAAACAGAAGCCGGCGTTGTCGGCGAGGCGGATCTCCTTGTTGTCGTTCCGGAAGACGGTTTCGGCCATTTTACAGTCCC
>JAEEUO010000035.1 GCA_016286935.1 Bacillota bacterium
GATCTTGCGCTTCGTCGCGACATAGCAGCGGACGAGCTTGTTGACTCCCGGCGGGAGGTCGTCGCTGTTCTCGCGCGAGAAGACGCGGACGTCGACGACGATGCCCGTTTCGCCGTGCGGGACGCGGAGAGACGTGTCGCGGACTTCGCGGGCCTTTTCGCCGAAGATGGCGCGGAGCAGCCGCTCTTCCGCGGTGAGTTCCGTTTCGCCCTTCGGGGTGACCTTGCCGACGAGGATGTCGGAGGAGGTGACTTCGGCGCCGATGCGGACGATGCCCTCTTCGTCGAGATCCTTCAGCGCGTCATCGCCGACGTTCGGGATGTCGCGGGTGATCTCTTCGGGTCCGAGCTTCGTGTCGCGGGCTTCGGTCTCGTACTCTTCGATGTGGAGAGACGTCAGCACGTCGTCCATCACGAGGTGTTCGTTGAGGATGACGGCGTCTTCGTAGTTGTAGCCCTCCCAAGTCATGAAGGCGATCAGGAGGTTCTTGCCGAGCGCGATCTCGCCCTGGTCGGTCGACGGACCGTCGGCGATGCATTCGTCGGCTTCGATGTGTTCGTCCTTGAAGACGATCGGGCGCTGGTTGATGCAGGTTCCCTGGTTCGAACGCTTGAACTTCAGGAGTTTGTAGGTGTCGAGCGTTCCGTCGTCGTCGCGGCGGATCTTGATGTAGTTCGCGTCGACGAATTCGACGGTGCCGGCGTTCTTCGCGAGTACGCAGACGCCAGAGTCATGGGCGGCGACGTATTCCATGCCGGTGCCGACCATCGGCGCCTCGGTGACGAGGAGCGGAACGGCCTGGCGCTGCATGTTCGAGCCCATCAGGGCGCGGTTCGCGTCGTCGTTCTCGAGGAACGGGATCATCGCGGTCGCGACGGAAACGACCTGCTTCGGGGAGACGTCCATGTAGTCGACGATGTCGCGGGAGACGAGGTCGATCTCGCCGCCGGGACGGCGGACGGCAACGCGCTCGTTGATGAAGTGGCCCTTGGAGTCGAGGGGCTCGTTCGCCTGCGCGATGATGACCTGGTCTTCGGCGTCGGCCGTGACGTACTCGACGTCATGGGAGACGACGCCCGTCTTCTTGTCGACCTTGCGGTACGGCGTTTCGATGAAGCCGTATTCGTTGATGATGCCGTAGGTCGTGAGGGAGCCGATCAGGCCGATATTCGGACCTTCCGGCGTCTCGATCGGGCACATGCGGCCGTAGTGGGAGGAGTGGATATCGCGGACTTCGAAGCCGGCGCGCTCACGCGAAAGACCGCCGGGGCCGAGGGCCGAAAGACGGCGTTTGTGGGTGAGCTCGGCAAGCGGGTTCGTCTGGTCCATGAACTGGGAGAGCTGGGACGAGCCGAAGAACTCCTTGATCGCCGCGGTGACGGGGCGGATGTTCATCAGGGCCTGGGGCGTCGTGACTTCCATGTCCTGGATCGTCATGCGCTCCTTGACGACGCGCTCCATACGGGCCAGACCGATGCGGAACTGGTTCTGGAGGAGTTCGCCGACGGTGCGGAGACGGCGGTTGCCGAGGTGGTCGATGTCGTCCGTCGTTCCGATGCCTTCGGGCAGGCCGAGGAGATAGGAGACGGAGGCGATGATGTCGTCGAAGATGATGTGTTTCGGGGAGAGGAGGTTCTTGTTCGCGAGGAGTTCCGCCTTCAGCGCCTCACCCTTGAGGTTCTTGGCGAGGATCGCCTTCAGCACGGGGTAGAAGACCTTCTTCGGGAGCTTCGTCTCGGCGACCTTGAACTTCACGAACGGCTGGAGGTCGACGAAGTTGTTGCCGATGACCTTGACCGGCGTCTTTTCGTCGATCTTCGAAAGGACGTACACGAACTCGGCGCCGCTGTTCTCGATCTCGAGCGCGAGGTGGCGGTCGATCTTGTCGCCCTTCTCGCAGAGGACCTCGCCGGTCACAGGGCTGACGATGTCTTCCGCCGCGACGCATCCGTAGACGCGGTTCGCGAGGCCGAGCTTCTTGTTGTATTTGTAGCGGCCGACCTTGGCGAGATCGTAGCGCTTCGCGTCGAAGAACAGCGCTTCGATCAGATCGTAGGCGCCTTCGAACGTCGCGGGTTCGCCCGGACGGAGCTTCTTGTAGATTTCTTTGATGCCGTCGTCGAAGTTCGTCGTCACGTCCTTCGCGAGGGATTTTTCGAGGCGCGGGGAAATGCCGAAGACCGACAGGATCTCGTCGTTCGTACCGGACTGGAACGTGTTGGCCGTTTCGGTGCGGAACTCATTGTAGCGGCGGACCTTCTTCGCGAGGTCGGCATCGGTCGCGTCGGGGTTCTTCCGGCGTTCGGACTCGACTTTCTGGGCGACCGCGTCATACGACAGCGCGCGGAGCAGGGCCGTGATCGGCTGCTTGCGGGTACGGTCGACGCGGACGGCGAGGATCTCGTTGGAGTCCGTTTCGTACTCGATCCAGGCGCCGCGGTTCGGGATGATCGTAGCGTTGAAGAGCTTGTTGTTCGACTTGTCGACGATCACGTCGTAGTAGGGGCCGGGGGAGCGGACGAGCTGGGTGACGACGACGCGCTCGGCTCCGTTGTAGACGAAGGTTCCCTTGTCGGTCATGATCGGGAAGTCGCCCATAAAGACTTCCTGTTCCTTCACCTCGCCGGTCTCCTTGTTGACGAGACGGACGCGGACCTTCAGGGGCGCGGCGAACGTCGCGTCGCGTTCCTTGCATTCCTCTTCGTCGTACTTCGGCGCGTCGTTCATGGAATAGTCGATGAATTCCAGGGAGAGCGTGTCGGCGTAGTCACGGATCGGGGAAATGTCCTCAAAAACTTCCCGAAGGCCTTCCTCAAGGAACCACTTGTAGGAATCCTTCTGGATCTGGATCAGATTCGGCATCGGCGCGACTTCGTGGATCTTCGCGAAGGACATGCGCTGTTTTCTGCCGACTTGTACCGCGTTTGGCATCTTCTTGACTCCTTATCGCATACTAAAGTTGCTATGCATGGCAAATAGTTATGTTATCATTGAAAAGTCAACATTTCAAGCGGTTTTTTTGAAATATAAATATTTAATTGTGTCCCGTTTTCACACAATTTAGCCGCGGGCATTTCTTTTTTTGCGATGCGGCCGGGGCGCCCTGCCCGGCGGCGCAGGCATACGAAAAGGGCGCCCCGCGAGGGGCGCCCCGATTCTGGCAGATTGTCTCTGAAGCTTATTTGAGAACGACTTCCGCACCGACTTCGGTGAGCTTGTTCTTGATGTCTTCGGCTTCGGCCTTCTCGACGCCTTCCTTGACGTTCGACGGAGCCTTGTCGACGAGGTCTTTCGCTTCCTTGAGGCCGAGTCCGGTGATCTCACGGACGACCTTGATGACCTTGATCTTTTCAGCGCCGGCGGCCTGGAGGACGACGGTGAATTCGGTCTGCTCTTCCGCGGCAGCGGCGGCACCGCCGGCAGCGGGTCCGGCTACGACAGCGGCAGCGGCGGAAACGCCGAATTCCTCTTCGCAAGCCTTAACGAGTTCGTTCAGTTCGAGAACGGTCATGCCTTTGATGGCTTCAATGATTTCCTGATGCGTCATTGTTTTAAATCTCCTAATCAATCAAATCAATCGGTTGGTGTAAACGGTCATTATTCGGCCTGCGCCGGGGCGCCGCCCTTCGCTTCCGCGATCGCCGCGATGACGCGGGCGAACTTGGAGACGGGGGACTGGATGGAGCCCATGAACTTGGCGAGGAGCTCGTTGCGGGACGGGATCGTCGCGAGCGCCTTCATGCCGGCTTCGTCATAGAAGTTGCCTTCGACGACGCCGCCCTTGAAGGCCATCTTCTTATACTCGTCCATCGCGCCTGCGAGCACGCGGGCGGGAGCGGTCGCGTCTTCGTACGAGAACGCGAACGCGGAAGGACCGGAGAGCGTGGGAGCGAGCGCTTCGAATTTCGTGCCCTGGATCGCGCGGTTCATCAGCGTGTTCTTGTAGACGACGAAATCGACGTTGGCCTCTCTCAGCTTCTTTCTCATCGCGGTGTTCTGTTCCACGGTGAGTCCCATGTAGTCGACAACGACGGCAGCGGTCGCCTTTTCAAGCTTCGCGCTGATCTCGTCGATGACGGCCTGTTTCACTGCTAAATGTTCTTTGGATGCCATATCGGTTTTGTTTTTCTCCTTTCCGCTTCCCTGTGGAGGGGGGAGCGATTTTGGGATCGTTCAGGCTGTAAGAAAAAGTCCTTTCGGCAAACGCGCAGTAGACCGGAAGGGCTTTCGTATCTCTTACCTCGGCAGGGAATTAAGCTTGCGCACCTGCTGTCTACAGTCTGTATTCAAATTTGGCGGGTCAGATTAACCGATCTTCGCGGGGTTGATCTTGACGCCGGGGCCCATCGTCGAAGCGACGGAGACGCTCTTCAGGTACTGGCCCTTCGCAGCGGCCGGTTTCGCCTTGATGATCGCGTCCATCAGCGCTTTCAGGTTCTCTTCGAGCTTTTCTTCGCCGAACGAGACCTTGCCGATCGGGCAGTGAACGATGTTGTTCTTGTCCAGACGGTACTCGACCTTACCGGCTTTGATGTCGTGGAGAGCGCGGGTAACGTCCATCGTGACGGTACCGGACTTCGGGTTCGGCATCAGGCCCTTGGGACCGAGGACACGGCCGAGACGTCCGACGACACCCATCATATCGGGGGTGGCGATAACGGCGTCGAAGTCGAACCAGTTTTCGGTCTGGATCTTCTGGGCAAGTTCTTCCGCACCGACGTAATCCGCGCCGGCGGCTTCCGCTTCGTGAGCTTTTTCGCCCTTGGCAAAGACGAGAACCTTGACGCTCTTGCCGGTGCCGTTCGGGAGGACGACAGCGCCGCGGATCTGCTGATCGGCATGGCGGCCGTCGAGGCCCATTCTGCAGTGGACTTCAACAGTCTCATCGAATTTCGCCTTCGCCGTCTTCAGGACGATCGAGAGCGCATCCGTGATCTCATACTGTTGGGATTTGTCGTATTCCTTTAACGAATCAGTGTACTTTTTTCCCATTTCGGGTACCTCCTTGTGGTATTAGCGGCATTCAGCCTCCCACGCAACTAACCTTCTACAATGATGCCCATCGAACGAGCCGTGCCCTTGATCATCTCGGTGGCGGCTTCGACCGACGCGGCGTTCAGATCGGCCATCTTCTTCTCCGCGATCTCGCGCGCCTGGGCGAGGGTGATCGTCGCGACCTTTTTCTTGTTCGGTTCGCCGGAAGCCTTGTCGAGGCCGGCGGCCTTCTTGATCAGGACCGGTGCGGGCGGAGTCTTTGTAATGAAGGTGAAGGATCTGTCGCTGTAGACGGTGATGACGACAGGAATGATCATTCCCTGCTGATCCTGGGTCTTGGCGTTGAACTGCTTGCAGAAGTCCATGATGTTGACGCCGTGCTGACCGAGAGCCGGGCCTACCGGGGGAGCCGGATTCGCCGCGCCTGCGGGGATCTGAAGTTTGATCAGTCCTTGCACTTTCTTTGCCATGTGGTATCTCTCCTTTCTCCGGACAGAACGTTCCGGTGATTTTTATCTTACGGCGCCGAAGCGCCGAACGATCGGATGAAAGAGAACGATCAGATTTTGGTGACTTGGCCGAATTCCAGTTCGACGGGCGTGTCGCGGCCGAACATGGAGACGCGGATGCGCAGGGTCTGGCGGTCCAGATTGACCTCCTCGACCTGACCCATAAAGCTTTCGAACGGGCCGGAGATGACCTTGACGGTATCGCCCGGTTCGATGTCGAGCTTGACGTATACTTTTTCGATGCCCATGCGGCGGACTTCCTCATCGCTGAGCGGAATCGGCTCCGAGCCATGGCCGACAAAGCCCGTCACGCCTTGAGTATTGCGGACGAGGTACCACGATTCGTTGGTGACGATCATCTTGACGATGACGTAGCCGGGGAACACCTTGCGCGTCTTGACCTTGCGCTGTCCGTCCTTGACCTCGACGTGCTCTTCGGTGGGCACGACGACCTTCAGGACGAGATCCTGCATTCCGCGGTTCTCAACCAGCTTTTCGATGTTGACCTTTACTTTGTTCTCATGGCCGGAATACGTATGGATGACGTACCAACGCGGTTCCGTGTCCCGTTTGAGTTCTTCCATAGCGGGCTTCCTTTACAGGGTGATGTTCAGGGTAGCTTTGAGCAGGGCAAGGAATCCGGTGTCGAATCCCCAGAAGAGCAGGCCGAACGCGATGCACGTCACAAGAACGATGACCGTATAGGCGATCGTTTCCTTGCGGGTCGGCCATACGACCTTCTTCATTTCGGTGCGGACGCCCTTGAAGTATGCCTTCAGGCCGCCGTTCTTTTTGTTCTGTTGCTGGGCGGCGGAGGCGGCGGCGGCGCGTTTCGCGCGCTTCGCTTTGTCTTCCGCTCTCTGTTGTTTTTCTTTTTCGTCCATGCTGTTCACAGATCCTTTTCGATTTATTTGGTTTCTTTATGGGTGGTGTGCTTCTTGCAGAACGGGCAATACTTCGAGAACTCAAGACGGTCGGGATCGTTCTTCTTGTTCTTCATCGTATTGTAGTTTCTCTGTTTGCATTCGCTGCAGGCCAGGGTCACTCTTACTCTCATGATGGTTCTCCTTAATTGTGTCACTCAAATTAGACCACCGGGGTGGTCACAAAGTTGCTCATTTAACATAGCACAAGAATAACGCGCCGTCAAGCGCGTTTTTGCAAGTATCCGCAACAAGTTCGAGGCGCGTTTCCGGGACCTTTTCCGCGCGGTTTCGGCGCGCGTCCGTACCCGCAGGAACCAGGGCGGCGCGCCGTTTCTTAACGAAGGAACCCGATCAGAGCGCAGGCGGCGAAGTAGAAGATCCCGAGCCAGAGGGGGTAATTGAAGGCGGTCTTCCGTTCCTCCGTCCGGTCGGCCTCGTAGGCGTCGAACGGTTTCTGGGGGCGGAGGGAACGGTTGAAGACGTACTGGACGCGGTCGAAATCGCCCTTGAGGACGAGCCGGTAGAACACGCCGACGATGATCAGGAGCATCGCGACGATCGTCAGCGTATCGAGGAAGACGATGAATTTGTTCTCCTCCGCGCGGACCGCCTTCGCGGCTGGATAGATCATCGTGATGATCACGTGCGTGAGGAGCGTCGTCGGATGGATATTCTTGAATCGGTTCAGCAGTTCTTTCATGGCACCATTGTAACAGAAAAGCGCGTGCGGCGCACGCGCTTTGTTTCTGTTTTTCGGAGCGGCTTATTTCAGGCCGTGTTCGCGGAGCTTCTCCTCGTAGAACGGCACTTCCGCGTCGCTCATATGGACGAAGTGGCCCGGAATGATCTCGCGCATCGTCGCATTCTCGTCGTCTTCGCTTTCGAGCGCCTCATAGACGATGGCCGAGCGGTTCTTTTCGATGATCGGGTCGGGCATCGGAACGGAGGACAGAAGCGAAACGGTGTACGGGTGGAGCGGATGGGCGAACAGTTCCTCGGACTCCGCGATCTCCACGATGCGGCCGCGGTGGATGACGGCGATGCGGTCCGCGATGAAGCGGACGACGGAGAGGTCGTGGGCGATGAAGAGGTACGTCAGCCCCTTTTCGGCCTTGAACTTGTTCATCAGGTTCAGGACCTGGGCGCGGATCGACACGTCGAGCGCGGAGATCGGCTCGTCGGCGACGATGAACTTCGGTTCCATGATCATCGCGCGGGCGATGCCGACGCGCTGGCGCTGGCCGCCGGAGAATTCGTGCGGGTAGCGCGATTTGTGTTCGGGCAGGAGGCCTACGGCCTTCAGCGCGTTGTCGACCTTTTCGATGCGGTCGTTCTCATCCTTATACAGATGGAAGTTGTAGAGGCCTTCGGAGATGCAGTACTCGATCGTCGCGCGCTCGTTCAGCGAGGCGGCCGGGTCCTGGAAGATCATCTGGATGTTGCGGATGACGTTGCGGTCCTCTTCCTTCGAGATCTTGCCGCTGATCCGCTCGCCCTCGAAGTCGATCTCGCCCGCGGAGCATTCGTTGATGCGCATGATCGCGCGGCCGAGCGTCGTCTTGCCGGAGCCGGATTCGCCGACGAGGGCAAACGTCTCGCCCGTGTAGATGTCGAAGGTCGCGCCCTTCACCGCGCGGAACTTCTTCTTCCCGCCGGTGTCGAAACTGACGTCGACGCCTTTGATGGAGAGGATGACCTCGCGTCCTTCGTTGGGATTATTCGACATAGAACGCACCTCCCTTCGACGTCATGGCTTCGATCTTTTCGTGGAGGTTGTGGATGATCTCCGGCTTGTCGAGCTTCGGCGCGCGCGGGTCGAGCAGCCACGTCTTCGCGTAGTGGGTGTCGGTGACCTTGAAGAACGGCGGTTCCTGTTCGAAGTCGATCTTCATCGCGTGCGGATTCCGCGGCGCGAACGCGTCGCCCTCGATCTTGT
>JAEEUO010000036.1 GCA_016286935.1 Bacillota bacterium
ATCCTGAGGAGGGCGAGCCGCGCCTTGTCGCCGCCGGAGAGCGCGGAGACGTCCTTGAAGGCATCGTCCCCCGTGAACAGGAACCGCCCGAGCAGCGAGCGGATCTGGGTCTCCGTGTAGAGGCGCCAGTCGGCGTGGATCTCCTCGAGGACGGTATGGCCGCCGCGGAGCATGAGCTGCTCCTGGTCGTAATAGGCGAGCTCGACGTTGTGGCCGTAGCGGATCGTTCCGGTGTCGGGACGCATCGTGACACCGTAGTAGCCGGCCTCCTGGGAGGCCGCGACGAGCAGCTTCAGAAGCGTCGACTTGCCGATGCCGTTCGGGCCGATGATCGCGACGCGCTCGCCGCGCTTGATGTCGAGATCGAGATCGCGGAACAGCGGGACGACCCTGCCGTCCGCCCCGCGCCGGAAGCCCTTCGAGAGGTGCTCCGCGCGGACGACGTCGCTTCCGCTCGGGAAGTTCTCGCGGAAGGAGAACCGGATCGCCTTGTTGTCGCCTTCGGGCCGGTCGAGCCGCTCGACGTGGGCAAGGCGCTTCTCGCGCGACTGGGCGCGCTTGACGAGGTGTTCGGTCCCGTGGCCCATGTACCAGCGGATCAGCTCCTCTTCCTTCTTGATCTCCTTCTGTTGTTTTTCGTATTTCCGGAGCGCGTCCTCGCGGGCGGCCTTTTTCTTGCGCACGAACGTCGTGTAGTCGCCCTCGTACATCGTCAGGCGCTTCCGGTTGATCTCGAAGATGCGCGTGACGGTCTGGTCGAGGAAGTAGCGGTCGTGGGAGACGATCACGAGCGTCCCGGCGTACCCCTTGAGGTACGATTCGAGCCATTTCAGCGTGCCGATGTCGAGGTGGTTCGTCGGCTCGTCGAGCAGGAGCAGATCCGGTTTCCGGAGGAGCAGGCTCGCGAGCGCGAGGCGCGTCCGTTCGCCGCCGGAGAGTGTCGAGATCTTCTTGTCGTAGAAATCGGGTCCGAACGCCATCGACGTCAGGATGCCCTTCACTTCGCTCTCGTAGACGCTGATCCCCCATTCCTCCGCGCGCGGCGCGACCTCGTCGTACACGGCCTGCATCTCGCCGAGGACCGTGTTTTCGGAGTCGAAGTGGGCGGACTGTTTCAGGTATCCGATGCGCGTCCCTTTTGCCACGAAAAACGCGCCGTCACTCGGTTCGTCCTCTCCGGACAGGATCGAGAGCAGCGTCGTTTTTCCCGCGCCGTTGTCGCCGACGATGCCGACGCGGTCGCCTTTGCTGATGTGGAAGGAGACGCCTTCGAGCACCTCTTCGGTGCCGAAATGCTTCTCCAGGTCGCTTGCGGACAGTTGGATCATATCGTTGAAACGGGGTGGACGGGCGGCGCCGCGGTTCGCGGAACGCGAACGCGCGCTTCGCGCCGGACGCGCAGAGCGCGTCCGCGGCGCCGCCTCACGGAGTTACGCTTCCTTCCAGGCCTTGACTTCCCTGCGGATCCAGTCGCAGACCTCGTCGATGCCTTCGCCGGTCTTCGCGCTGACGGCGATCACATCCGCGTCCGGATTGCGTTTTTTGATGTAGCCCTTGCAGGCTTCGATGTCGAAGTCAAAGTACGGCATCACGTCGATCTTGTTGATGATGACGAGGCCGCAGACCTGATACATGAGGGGGTATTTGAGCGGCTTGTCGTCGCCCTCCGGGACGGAGAGGATCGTGACGTTCTTCGCCGCGCCGGTGTCGAATTCGGCCGGGCAGACGAGGTTGCCGACGTTCTCGAGGATGACAAGATCGGCGTCACCGGCCTCGAGCGCCTCCACGCCCTGGCGCGTCATCTCGGCGTCGAGATGGCACATGCCGCCGGTGTGGAGCTGGATCGACTTCACGCCCGTCTCCTTCGCGATCGTCCGCGCGTCGACGTCGGAGTCGATGTCGGCCTCCATGACGGCGATCGTCATCTCGCCCTTCAGGCGGTTGATGACCTGAGTCAGCGTCGTCGTCTTGCCGGCGCCGGGGGAGGACATCAGGTTCATGAGGTAGATGCCCTTTTTCTTCATTTCGGCGCGGAGGGCGGCCGCGTCCTTGTCGTTGTGGTCAAAGATGCTCTGTTTGACTTCGATGATGCGGACAGGATCCATATGGTTACACCTCTTTCTTTGGTTTTGTTGACGGGTCAGAGCGGCAGGTTCGGGTCGGCGTCGAGCCGGAGGTCGTCGAAGTTCGTTCCGCCGCGCGGCGTCTTCGGCGCGCCGGCTTTGTAGTACGCCGCGCAGGCGATCATCGCCGCGTTGTCGGTGCAGAGGACGGGGGGCGGGCAGATGAACCGGACGCCGCGCTTTTCGCAGAGCGCCGCGAGGCTTTCGCGCAGGAGCGAGTTCGACGCGACGCCGCCGGCCAGGGCAAGCGTCCGGTAGCCGGTCTTTTCGAGGGCGTGATCCGCCTTCGTGACGATCGTGTCGACGACGGACTGCTGGAAGGACGCCGCGACGTCGGGGACGCTGACCGTATGGCCGAGCGCCTTCTCGCGGTTCATGTAGTTCAGGACGCCCGTCTTCGTGCCGCTGAAGCTGAAATCGAGCGAATCCTTTTCGAGCAGGACGCGTTTGAATTCGATCGCGTGCGGGTCGCCGCCGCGGGCGGCCCTGTCGATCAGCGGGCCGCCCGGATACCCGAGGCCGAGGACGCGCGCGACCTTGTCGAACGCTTCGCCCGCGGCGTCGTCGCGCGTCCGGCCGAGGATCACGGCGTCGTTGTAGTCCCGGATCTCCATGATGTGGGTATGGCCGCCGCTGACGACGAACGCCAGGAACGGCGGTTCGAGCGCGGGATCCGCGATGAAATTCGCCGCGACGTGGCCGCGGATGTGGTGGACGCCGACGAGCGGGATGTCCTTCGCGAACGCGATCGTCTTCGCCGCCGCGACGCCGATCAGAAGCGCGCCGACGAGCCCGGGGCCGTTCGTCACGCCGATCAGGTCGACGTCGTCGAGCGTCACGCCGGCCTCCCCGAGCGCCATCGCGATCACGGGGTTGACGTTTTCGAGATGGTGGCGCGAGGCGATCTCGGGGACGACGCCGCCGAAGATCTTATGGGTCGGCACCTGGCTCGCGATCACGTTCGAAAGCACCGTGCGGCCGTCGGCGACGACGGCCGCCGACGTTTCGTCACACGAGGATTCGATTCCGAGCGTCAGGTGTCTTGTGTCTTTCATCGGGTCTCACTCTTTCACGCGCCAGTAGATCAGCGCGTCTTCGTGGTTGTCGGGATAGTAGCCGCGGCGCCGGCCGGCAGGCCGGAAGCCGAGCTTTTCGTAGAGCGCGATCGCGGGCGCGTTCGAAACGCGGACCTCGAGCGTTTCCGCCGTCACGCCGCGTTGTTCGGCCTCCGCGAGAAGCGCCTTTACGAGCGTCTCCGCGAGGCCGCGCCGCCGGTACTCCGGAAGGATGCCGACGTTCGTGATGTGGCCCTCGTCGCCGATGAGCCAGATGCCCGCGTAGCCGACCACGCGGCCTTCCGCCTCCGTGTCGGTGAGCAGGAGATACAGCACCGGATTCAGGCCGGAGAATTCGCCGCGGAACATCTCCTCCGTCCACGGTTCGGTCGGGAAGATGATCTTCTCAAGCTCCGCGAGTTCTCTGGCGTCGCGGAGGCCGCCTTCCCGGATCGCGATCATTTCGTGAACACGTCGAGCGCGGCCTGTAGTTTTTCCTCCCGCTCCGCGTCGAGCTTCCGTTCGGCTTCCGCCTTGCGGAGATAGACCGGCTCCGCCTCGTTCCACGGAACGGCCTTGCCTTCGTTCGCCATCATCCAGCCGAGGTACGCGACGGCCAGCGCGCGCTGGAAACGGAATTCCGCCGGCGCGAACGCCTGGAAGCCGTCGGGGATCAGATCCGCGTCGCACCACGACAGGAGCCGCTCGCCGATCGCCCTCTTGTACGGTTCGATGCCGTCGCCGAAAAAGAGCGGCGTCATCTGCTTTCCCGTCTCGATCCTGTAGTTGTGGAGCGGGATCTGGACGAGGTTCATATAGTCGTTGATGTCGAACGCGCACTCCGGAACCTCCGTCACGCGCTGTCCGTTTTCCATGCGGTAGGCGGCGCCGTAGACCTGGCTCCGCTTCGCGTCGAAGAGCGGGCAGATCAGCGTATGCTCGTCCGGGGCATGGTAGAGGAACGATTCGAGCGTCGGCACGGGGAGCAGCGGCACGTTGAGCGTCTGGCCGAGCGTCCGCGCGATCGTCATGCCGATGCGGATACCCGTAAACGAGCCGGGGCCGCGGGAGACGGCGACGTGGGTGACGTCGGAGAGCTTCGCGCCGTTCGCTTCGAGCAGTTCCTTGGCGAGCGGGAGCGTCGATTCGAGGTGCGAAAACTCCCCGGGGGCGACGCGCTCGTCCGCGGTTTCCGTTTCGGGCTCAAGATACGCGACCGACGCGTAGGGGCCGGTCGTTTCGATGGATAAGATCTTCAAGGCCAACGCTCCTCCGGCGCTATTTCCGCCGCTTTTTCGAAGCGAATCCGGTCACGGGCATTCCCGTTACCGTCGCGACGCGTTCGTTCTCCTTCTCGCCGTACGCGAGGGAGATCCGGACCGCGTCGTCGGGGATCAGAGAGCCGGCGCGGTCCGCCCATTCGACGACCGAAAGGCCCTTCCCGTAGAAGTATTCCTCGCAGCCGATCTCCTCAAGCTCCTCCGCGCTCGAAAGGCGGTAGACGTCGAAGTGGTAGAGCGGCATGCGGCCGTCGGTGTATTCGCGGATCAGCGTGAACGTCGGCGACGTCACGTCTTCCTTCACGCCGAGTTCCTTCGCGATCGCCTGGGTCAGCGTCGTCTTGCCCGCGCCGAGATCGCCCGAAAGCGCGACGACCATGCCCGGCTTCGCGTTTTTCGCGATCAGCCGTCCGAGGCGCTCCGTGTCGGCGAGGGACGCGAGGCGCACGGTCTGTTCGGCCGACGGGTCATCGCATTCCGCGAGGCGCACGATCGCTTCGGCGTAGATGTGGGCCGCGCGCATCAGCGACTCCTCGAGCGTGTACTCGTTCGCCTGGTGGGCGAGGGACGGGTCGCCGGGGAAGCGCGCGCCGAACGCGACGGCGTTGGGAAGCGTGCGCGCGTACGTCGCGCCGCCCATCGTCATCGGCTCATGCTCCGTGTCGCCCGTGAACGCGCGGTAGCAGTCCATGAGCGTCTGGATGAACGCGCTCTCCTTCGGCACGTAGAGCGCCTTTTTATAGCTTTCCTTCACGACGCCGAGGTCCCACTTCTCGCAGACCGGCAGGATCGCCGCGTAGAGATCCTCGTCCGTGAACATGACCGGGCAGCGGCAGTTGACTGAAATGGACGCGGCCTTGCCGTCGCCCTTCAGAAGGCCGACGTTGAACGTCAGCGGCCCGACGATGTCGTCCGAGACGCCGAGGTTCATCGATCTGCCGTCGGTCTCCATCGCGATGTGGGTGTTGTAGAACGTGATGAAATCGCGGACGTCCTCGTTGTTCCAGTCCTCGATCCGTCCGAGGAACTGCATCAAAACCGAGATCGCGTTCAGGCCGGCCTGGGGGATCGCCGCGTGGGCGGCCTTGCCGATCGCCGTGATCTCAAGCGATTTGCCGCGCAGCTGGGACTTCATCGTGTAGCCCGTCTCGGCGCGGAAGGCGTCGAGCTTGTCGCGGATGCGCTCGTAGGAGGACGCGCGGATCAGCGCCTTCGCCTCCGCGGGGACGGCGTTCACGACCGAGCCGCCCTTGAGCGAGCGGAGCTCCGTTCCGCCGGCGCGGCCGGAGCCGAACTTCGCCGCGAGCGTGAACGTCACGAAGCCCTTCTCCGCGTAGATCAGCGGGAAGCCGGAGTCGGGGACGAACGTCATATCGGGCGCGGGAACCTTCTCGAGGTACTTTTCCATGCCGGTCCAGTTCGTCTCCTCATCGAGGCCGAGGATCATCCGGACGCGCTTCTTCGGGCGGTAGCCGGCGTCGTTCAGAGCCTTCATCGCGTAGAAGCACGCGACCGTCGGGCCCTTGTCGTCGCCCGTGCCGCGGCCGATGAGCTTGCCGTCCTCCCGCACCATCGCGAACGGGTCGGTCTTCCAGTCCTTCGGCTCGACGGGAACGACGTCGAGGTGGCCGACCATGCCGACGACCTCGTCCGAGCGGCCCGCGCGGTCGCCGTCCTCGTCGTACTCCCAGCCGCCGAACTCGACGTGGCCGCCGTAGTTGTCGGCGTTGAACGTGTCGAAGCCTTCGCGCTCCGCGCGCGCGAGCATCCACTCGAACGCGCGCTGCACGTCGTCGCCGAACGGGTGGTCGCCCGGCGTCACGACGGCGACGGACGGGATCGCCACGAGCTCCGCGAGATCGCGCAGCATATCGTCTCTGTATTCATCCAGTAATGTATGTACGTTCTTCATTGCGATTCCCCACAAAGCGCCGGGAAAGCATCCTTCTCGCTTACGCTCGCGCTGCGAATCGAACGTAGCGGATGCTAAGCTCTGACTTCGCCAAAGGCTCGTCAATCGCTAAGCACCGACGTTCTCAACGCCGCTCGAAGGACGCTTTCCCTCCGCTTTACTGCGCGTTTGCGATCAATTCCTTAATACCTTCCTCGCCGCAGATATGATATGCGGTAAAGCCGTCTCTAAAGAGCGCGGCGAACTGTTTGCCGAGCTTCTTCGCGCGCGGGACCGTCGTGACCTCGTAGCCCTCGGCGCGGAGCGCCTCGGCCTCGCGGAGCACGGCGGCGAACTCGCCGTCCGCGTCGTAGAGGAGCGCGAGGCGCGGTTTGCCGAGCTCGAACGGGAGCGGCTCCCCGGCCTCCGCCATCGCCGAGAGGATGTCGGAGATGCGCTCGAAGCCGATCGAGAAGCCGACGGCCGGAACGTCCTCGCCGAGGAACTTGCCGACCATCCGGTCGTAGCGGCCGCCGCCGGCGATCGAGCTCGAAAACTTCGGCGAGGCGATCTCGAAGATCGTGCCGGTGTAGTAGCCCATGCCGCGGACGAGCGAGGGGTCGTATTCGATGCGGAACCGGCCCTCCGCGAGCGCTTCCACGGCGTCCATGATCGTCCGGACGCTTTCCGCCGCCTCGGGGCAGCCCGAGAGCGCGCCGGCGGACGCGAGATCGCCGATCCCGCCGCCGAGGAGCTTGTCCGTGAACGTCTCGACGACGGCCGGGTCGTATCCCTTCGCGAGGAGCTCCTCGCGGACGCCGTCCGCGCCGATCTTGTCGAGCTTGTCGAACGTGATGCAGACGGAGCCGACGGCCTCCGGCGCGAAGCCGGACGACGTGATCAGGCCGGTCAGGAGCCGACGGTCGTTGATGCGGACGGTGAAGTCCGTAAAGCCGAGGGCCGAGAGCGCCTTCGCGGTCGTGTGGATCAGCTCGATCTCGGCGCGGTTCGACGGATCGCCGATGATGTCGATGTCGCACTGGAAAAACTCGCGGTAGCGGCCTTTCTGGGGGCGCTCCGCGCGGTACACGCGGTCGATCTGGATGACCTTGAACGGGCTCCGGAGATCGGCGCGGTGGGCGGCGTAGTAGCGCGAGAGCGGCATCGTCAGATCGTACCGGAGGCCGCTGTCGGCGACGTCGTTTTCGGTCAGATCCGGCTTCGTGAGGTCGAGCTTCTCGCCGCGCTTCAGGATCTTGAAGATCAGCGAGAGGTTCTCGCCGCCTTCGCTCTTGTTCAGCCGCTCGATGTCCTCGAGGATCGGCGTCTGGATGCGCTGAAACCCCGCGTCCCTGTAGACGTCGAGGATGATCGACTGCATCGCCTCGCGGAGGCGCATTTCCTTCGGGAGGAAGTCCCGGGTCCCGCGTACGGGATTTGCGTTGATGGCCATAGGGTCCTTCTTTCGGGCGGCGCGGAAGGCCGCCGGTCTATTTTGCGATGAACGGTTCGCCGACGATCGCGGTGATGCGGTCGAGGGCATCCTTCGCGCGGTCGAGATGACCGGACGCGCGGATCGCTTCGTTCGATTCAAAGCCGCCGGTGAGCGGAACGAGCGCGTACTGCGTCGCGCCGCCGGCCGTGTATTTGTCGAGCCAGCACGGCACCGCGTCCGCCGTCACGCTTTCGAGAACGCCCTTCGTTTTGTTGAACGTCAGGTTCACGCGCGCGAGGACCGTCTCCTCGGTGTTGATGCTGTTCGGCGTGGAGGCGAGCGTCTCGCGGCGCTGGTTGGAGATGAAGTTGCCGATCGAGTAATAGACCGGCACGGAGCGTCCGTCCGCGGAGGTGAGCCATTCCGCGGGCTGGGGGACGTGGGGGTGTGAGCC
>JAEEUO010000037.1 GCA_016286935.1 Bacillota bacterium
CAGGATTCGCAGATCGTTGTCCGTAAGTCCGAGATCGCTCCACTGTTTCGTAAAAAGCAGCGTTTCAATAAACTCTCTGTGCATGCGGTCTCCTATCATTATAACCCTATTTCATAGGGTGTCAAGTCCGTATAACTGTCTTATAATTCCATTGCTGTATAATATTATCACACGATGGCCAGTCTGTCCATAGAAAGAGCACGACGGCGTAAAGCCGAAAGATGTGCCGTGGCGGCCGTACAGGGTCCCGCGCAACAGTCATTCGCAGCGTTTGGCAATGAAATCTCCCAATCACCAAAGCAAAAACTTTCGAATAAAAATAACGGGGTTGAGAAGGGGCCCCGTTATTTTTCCGAAAGTTTGCGACGTGATTGGTGAGATTTCGCCAAAGGCAAGAGTTGCGCGGGACCCCGTGCGGCTGCCGCGGCAATCATCTTACGCTTTACGGGCGTTTGTTGTCGTCGATGAACCGCCGGATCTTGAGCGACGTCGTCTTGTCGAATTCCCGATGGCGGATGACCGTGTGGACGATGTTCTTGAACCGCGGCTGGTTCGCGTTGAAGCGGTCGACCTCGGCCTCGATGAGCGCCGCCTCGTCCTCTTCGGTGTAGCCCTCGCCGAGCTTCTCGCGGACGGCCTGCTCGTCCGGCCGGACCGTGACGGAGATGCCGTTCCAGGGCGAGCCCGGGTCCGTGTCGCCGGCCCAGACCATGCACTCGGCGATGTAGCGGCTCTCGAGCAGGTACGCCTCGAGCTCCTCCGGGTACACGTTCTTGCCGTTCGACGTGACGATGACGTTTTTCTTGCGGCCGGTGATGAAGACGAAGTTGTCGGCGTCGAGGTAGCCGAGGTCGCCGGTGTGGAACCAGCCGTCCTCGTCGATCACCTCGGCCGTCCGCTCGGGTTCGCGGTAGTAGCCCGACATCAGGATCGGCCCGCGGAAGCAGATCTCGCCGATCCCGTTCGCGTTCTTGTCTTCGATGTGGCACTCGACGAACGGCAGAAGGTGGCCGGCCGACGCGTTCTTCATCAGCTTCGGCTTGTCCGGGTTCAGCGCGACGATCGGGGCGCACTCGGAGAGGCCGTAGCCCTGGATGGCGTTGATGCCGACGTCGTTGAAGAAGTTCAGGATGGACGCGTCGATCGCGGCGCCGCCGGAGATGATCGCGCGGAGCTTGCCGCCGAAGAGGTCGCGGATGTTTTCGCGCGCCTTCCGGGGCAGGCGGATCCGGATGTTGCTCTCGATCGCCTTGTCCGCGATCTTCCGGAGGAGCTTGTTGTTGAGCTGGTCGCGGAGGCCTTTCATGATCTTCGCGTAGAAGTTTTCGATGATCGCCGGCACCGCGAGCATGATCGTCGGTTTCGCTTCGAGGATGTCGGAGCGCATCGATTTCAAACTGCGGGAGAATGCGATCGACGCGCCGGTGTACGCGCACGTCAGGAACGTCGCCGTGCATTCGTAGGCGTGGTTCAGCGGCAGGACGGAGAAGCACGTGTCCTCCGGTTCGGCCGAGAACAGCACCTGGGCGAGGATCGCGTCGAGCAGGAGGCTGCGGTGGGAGAGCATGACGCCCTTCGCGACGCCGGTCGTGCCGGAGGTGAACAGGATCGTCGCGACGTCGGTGTTGAGGACGCGCGCGTTCTCGAAGCTGCGGTCGCCGTTCCAGACCATCTTCCGCCCGGTCTGGCGGAGCTCGGTCCACGAGAGGAGCCCCTCCGCGGCGTTTTCGTCCGTGTCGCGCGAGGCGGTGATGACGTAGCGGAGATCGTTTCCGCCGGCCGCCTTGATGCGCTTGAACGTCTCGTAATACTTCTCGTCGATCGTGACGACGGCCTCAAGCTCGCCCTTGACCGTGAGCTGGGCAAGCTCGTTCTCGTTCAGCTCCTTGTCGAGCGGAACGATGACGCCGGTCCCGCACGTCACCGCGAGGTACGTCTCGCACCACGCGACGGAGTTGCGGCCGATGACGCCGATGTTCGTGTCCTTCAGGCCGAGCGCGCAGAGCGCCGTCCCGAGCGCGTTGACGTCGGAGAGCGTCTCGCGGAACGTCGTGTCGCGGTAGGGCCTCTTCGCGTCGGGCTTTTCCCTGAGGAACGGCCTGTCGGGGAAGTGCTCGGCGGAGTAGCTGAGCATGTCCTTCAGGTCCGTGACGACGTGTTTGTCGCGGTACAGGAAGCAGCGGTTCTTCGTGTTCTTCAGTTCCTTCAGCATCGCCGCGATGACGTCGCGCTCGCGCTGTTTGATGTTGCGGTATTCGGTGTCGGTATAGCTGTAGGGCAGCGAGCGGCCCGGTTTGTCCGTCATAGATGTCCTTTCCTGCGGATCACCGCACTTTGATCTGTCCGAGTTCGTCGCCGATGTTGCCGCGGAGGATGACCGAGGCAAGCCCGTCGTAGGACGTCGGCTGCTTGTTGAGGAGGACGATGCCGAGACCGCCGCGGAAGTAGCGGATCAGCCCGGCCGCCGGGTAGACGTTCAGGGACGTTCCGCCGACGATCAGAAGGTCCGCGTTCCGGATCATCATGACGGCGCCCTCGACCGTTTCGTCGTCGAGCGATTCGCCGTAGAGCACGACGTCGGGCTTGATCACGCCGCCGCATTTCGGGCAGCGCGGGATATACGATTCCGGCGCGGCGCTGAGCCCGTTCCGCTCCATCTCGGCCTTTCCGCGCCTCCCCGCCGCGACGATGACGTCCTCTTCGTAGAACGTGCGGCATTTCGTGCAGTAGTTGCGCTTCACCGAGCCGTGGAGCTCGTAGACGGTCTTCGAGCCGGCTTCCTGGTGGAGGCCGTCGATGTTCTGGGTCGCGATGCCGAGGAGCTTGCCGGCGGCCTCGAGCTCGGCGAGTTTTTTGTGGGCGGCGTTCGGCTTCGCGTCGAGCCCGACCATCTTGTCGGTGTAGTAGCGGTAGAACTCGGCCGTGTTCGCCCAGAAGAATTCGTGGGAGAGGATCGTCTCGGGCGGGTATTTGTAGAGCTGGTGGTAGAGGCCGCCCGTCCCGCGGAAGTCGGGGATCCCGCTCTCGGTCGAGACGCCGGCGCCGCCGAAGAACGCGATGCGGGAGGCCGCGTCGATCTTTTCCTGAAGGGCTTCCAGCGTGTTGCCGCCGTAAATATCTTTTTCTTCGGACATCGCGAAACCTCCTCTTCGCCTTTCGGAGAATCTGTGGTACAATAGGCAGGGACAGGCCGCCGGAGCGGCCGATATCTCATTATACCACCGGAAAGGACATTTTCCTATGGCTGACTTTATCGAAACGCTGCGAAATACGCCGCTGACCCACATTTTCATCATCGTCGCGATCGCGCTCGTCGCCCATTTCCTGTCGCGGCGGCGGATCGACAAGATGGAGAAGAAGCTGTTCGGCGACGACGCGGAGCGCTACCGGGCCGACGCGAACGGCGTTTCCCCGTTCGACCGCCCGCCGAAGGGCTTCGACGAAGCGAAGGCCGCCGAACAGGCCGACGCGCTCCGCCGCGCGAAGGAGGGCTCGACGACCGAGCCGACCGTCAGCGAGGTCAAGCGCGATTAGCCGTTCCGGTACCGGCGCGGACGGGGCCTCCCCGGTCCGCGCGATATGCCTCAGTAGCTCAGTGGATAGAGCGTCGGTTTCCTAAACCGTGCGTCGGAGGTTCGACTCCTCTCTGGGGTACCACACCCGCCGGCCCGTCCGGCGGGTTTTCCTTTTCCAAAACCTGTGAAACCCGTTGAAATCGCGCCGCCGGTGTGGTAACATAATAAGGCTAATGGGCATTTCGGAGGCGCCGTATGGACAACACCCGCGAAAACCGGACGGTTTCGACCGCTAAGCGCGAAGACGAGGAACGGTTTATGCGCGAGGCGCTCCGCGAGGCGCGGAAGGCCGCTTCCCTCGGCGAGGTGCCGATCGGCGCGGTCGTCGTGAAGGACGGCGCGGTCGTCGGACGCGGCCACAACCTGACCGTGACGCGGAAGGACCCGACCGCCCATGCCGAGACCGTCGCGATCCGAAACGCGGCGAAGAAGCTCGGCGGCTGGCGGCTCAGCGGCTGCGACCTCTACGTGACGGCCGAGCCCTGCCCGATGTGCGCGGGGGCGATCGTCCTCGCCCGGCTCCGTACGGTCTTCATCGGCGCGATGGACCCGAAGGCGGGCGCGTGCGGCTCCCTGATGGACATCCCCGAGGATCCCCGCCTGAACCACAACTCGGGCGTCGTGACCGGCGTGCTCGAGGACGAGTGCCGGGCGCTCCTCAAATCCTTTTTCCGGAACCTGCGCGACGCTTCCGACGCGGAATAGCGCAGCTCCCATAAACAATCCCCGCAAGGAGGACCTCATCATGAACAACAAACTCATCCGGATCGTCGCGCTCGCGTGCGTGCTCGCGCTTCTCTGCGCGGCCGCGGTCTTCGCGGAACCGGAATCTTCCGCGGCGTTCGCGCTCGTCGAAACGTCCCCCGAGGACGGCTCCACGAACACCGTCGCCCAGAACGTCGCCGTGAAGCTCATCTTCAACAGGGACGTGTCCCAGGACTCGGCCCGTACGGCGAACGACGGCATCTTTACGATCACGACCGTGAACGTCGACAAGGACGGCAACGAAACGCCCTACACCGTCCCGTACACGGCGCTCTACAACAACGCGAAGTATCCGAATGAAGTCTGGCTCCAGTGCGACGAGGACCTCGTGACGACCCAGACCTATACCGTGACGATCCCCGGAACGATGGTCAGCTCCGACGGTTCCGCGCTCGGCGCCGACAAGGTCTTCTCCTTCACGATCCGGAACACGAAGCGCGACAACACGATCTACACGGTCCTGATGCTCGTCTTCATGGGCCTGATGATGTTCCTGTCCGTCCGCGACGCGGCGCGCCAGGCACGCGGCGATACAAAGCAACAGAAAAAGGACGCCTCCGTCAACCCGTACAAAGAGGCCAAGAAAAAAGGCAAGACCGTAGCCGAGGTCAACGCCGCCTCCGCGAAGAAGAAGGCCAAGATCGCCGAAGAGGAGGCCCGCAAGGAAGCGCTGAAGGAACAGATCCGCAAGGAGATCGAGGAAGAGCGCAAGAAGGCGCGCGAGAAATCCCGCAAGAAACACTACCGCGTCCGTTCCGCCGCTCCGATCTCGAAGGCCGGCTACAAGGTCTCCGAGGCCTACCTGAAGAGCATCCATAAAAAATAAGCCGCGCTCCGGCTGAAAGACGTAAAACACGCGCGGCCGGTCCCCGGCCGCGCGTTCTCTTGCACCATACGAAAGAAGTGCCCCTATGACGAACAACTTTATCCACGACGCCATCGACCGCGACATCGCCCAGAAGACGTACGGCGAGCGCCCGATCTACACGCGGTTCCCGCCCGAACCGAACGGCTATCTCCACATCGGCCACGCGAAATCCATCTGCCTGAACTACGGCACCGCCGAAAAGTACGGCGGCAAATTCAACCTGCGCTTCGACGACACGAACCCCGTCAAGGAGGACACCGAGTACGTCGAGGCGATCAAGGCCGACGTCGCCTGGCTCGGCGCGAAATGGGACAAGTGCCTGTTCGCGTCGGACTACTTCGACAAGATGTACGAGTGCGCGGTCGAGCTGATCCGCCGCGGAAAGGCGTTCGTGTGCGACATGACGCCGGATGAGATCAAGAACAACCGCGGAACGCTGACCGAGCCGGGCAAGGAATCGCCTTACCGCAACCGCTCCGTCGAGGAGAACCTCGCGCTGTTCGAGGCGATGAGGGACGGCAAATACGCGGACGGCGAGAAGTGCCTCCGCGCGAAGATCGATATGGCCTCGCCCAACATCAACATGCGCGACCCGGTCATCTACCGCATCGTCCACGCCTCCCACCACAACACCGGCGACAAGTGGTGCATCTACCCGATGTACGACTTCGCCCACCCGCTCGAGGACGCGATCGAGGGGATCACCCACTCCCTCTGCACGCTCGAGTTTGAGGACCACCGCCCGCTCTACAACTGGGTGCTCGAATCGCTCGAATGGCCGATGGCGCCCCAGCAGATCGAGTTCGCGCGGCTGAACCTCACGAACTGCGTGATGTCGAAGCGGTACCTCAAGGCGCTCGTCGACGACGGCGTCGTGACGGGCTGGGACGATCCGCGGATGCCGACGATCGCGGGCCTGCGCCGCCGCGGCTATACGCCCGAAGCGATCCGCGCGTTCTGCGATGAGATCGGCGTTGCGAAGGGGAATTCGCTCGTCGACATCGCGATGCTCGAGCACTTCATCCGCGCCGACCTCCAGCCGAAGACCGAAAGCCGCCACGTCATCCTCGATCCGATCAAGGTCGAGATCGTGAACTGGCCGGGTGACGGACTCGAGGAGGTCGAACTCGAAAACAACCGCGACGACGCCTCGATGGGCGCGCGGAAGGTCCCGTTCGGCAAATACCTGTACATCGAGCGCGAGGACTTTATGGAGGTCCCCGCAAAGAAGTATTTCCGCCTGTTCCCGGGGAACGAGGTGCGGTTCAAGGGCGCGTACTTCCTGACGTGCGTGTCGTGCGAGAAGGACGCGGACGGAAACGTCGTCGGGCTGAAATGTACGTATGACCCCGAGACGCGCTCCGGCTCCGGCTTCGAGGGCCGCAAGGTCAAGGGCACGATCCACTGGGTCGAGGCGACGACGGCCGTGCCGATCCGTGTCCGGCTCTACGACTACCTCTTCGAGAGCGACGCCGTCGATCCCTCGAAGTACCAGGCGAACCCGAACTCCGTCCGCGAAGTCACCGCGATGGCGGAGCCCTCTCTCGCGGACGCGAAGGACGGCGAGCGGTTCCAGTTCTTCCGCCAGGGCTACTTCATCGCCGGCCGCGAGCTCGGCGCGGAATACCCGGGCGGCCCCGACCGCGGCGACCGCGTCTTCCACCGCATCGTCGACCTCAAGAGCTCGTATAAGCCGGGGAAATAAAATCGTAATATTGTAAAAAGAGCCCCCTGCGGACGGTCCGCAGGGGGTTTTCTGTTTTTTGTGGTATCGCGCTATTCAAGCGGGATGCGGATGCTGTATTTGGGGTCGTTGGCCTTTGCCTGATCGCCGACGTATTTGCCGGGATTCTTGCCCTTGTTGGAGTATTTCCAATAGACGTCGACGCGTTTGTTGTTACCGACCGGGTAGATCGAGACCATGATGACCGCATTGGTATAATCCCAATCCGCCGCGTACGCGAGCCGGTCGCCGCTGTACTTATATCTCGTTCCGCCGTCGCGCGCGGTTCCCTTCCCGCAGGCATATGACGCAGTTTTTGAATCTTTGGACGAAAGAGGCTTGAACGTTCCGGTCTTCGGATCATATACGCCGTACGCGTTCGTTCCGGGTCCGGTGTCGTTATTATCACTGTTCCACAGCATGCCGGCATCTTTCGCGCTCTGTTCGTCCGTGATCCCCGCCTGGAAGAGCTCGACCGCGGCGCTCGCGGCCTGGCGCATGGTGTGGATGTCATAGGCTTCCCGGGCGGATTCGGTGTTTGCGCTGAAAACGGGGATCGCGATGGCGGTGAGCACGGCGATGATCGCGACGACGACCAGCAGCTCCGCAAGGGTGAAGCCTTTATTCGGTTTTTCTCGGAATTGGGTCATGGTGCGTTCCGCCCTCCTGTCGCTGCGGATACCTTACAGCTTATAGTAACCGAAACCGTTTCAAAAATCAACGCCGTATGCGCATTCAGCCTTTTGGGGGCGGTTTGCCCTTCTCGCGGCGTACGGGCCCGTATGCGCGTTTTTTTCATGCGGACAACAAAAGACCCGATCCGCGGGGAAAAACCGCTGAGAGCGCCCGTTTTCGGCCTTACAGGGGCAAATGAAAACGGGGCGGCCGGAGCCGCCCCGAAAAAGGGATCTTTTTAGTTGTTCGCGACTACCTTATTTCGCGAAGTCGCTGGAGTTGTAGTCGACAGTGACGTACACAACAGTGTAGTAGCCGGAGCTGTTCTTGCCGTAGATGTCGATCGTGGCCTTCTTGATGATGTCGGACTGAGTGCCAACAGCATAAGCGGCGGTGTCTTTACCCTTGGCGGTCGTCTTGGTGTAGACAACAGCGTTGGTCGCGAGCGGATAGTAGGTGTCACCGATCTTGACGAGGCCGGTGGAGGCATCGCCAACCTTGCCGGAGACCTTGTTGGTCGTGTAGGCCGGCGCGGTGACGGTCTTATCGCCCTTGACAGTGATGGTGCTGAGCTGGCCAACAACGAAATCAGTGCCCGAGAAGTCGAG
>JAEEUO010000038.1 GCA_016286935.1 Bacillota bacterium
GTCTGTTCCAGAGCCCAGACGTCGCAAAGGATTATGCTGGCTGGCTTGACCGGGATAACGTCTTGATTGACAACTGCACGTTCGGCGATGGTGTCATCCGTTCCACAGACCTCGCCGCCCGCGCGTCGCGCTTCGACCCGAGCGTCTACTGGACGTCCATGTTCACCGCGGATGACCTTGCCGGCACGAAATGGCACGGCGTGCTGATCCAGTACACCGACACCGCCGCGTCGAGCGCCCTCCCCTGGACCGATCCCGACTCCGGCTTCGTCTACGAGGCCAACGTCGAATTCAGCGCTGACGGAACCGGCGTGTTCGAATGGTACAACGCCCCCGAGGCCGGACCGTTCCTGTGGAAGATGGTCAGCGTGAAGGAAGCGTCCTTCCCCGGCGTGACCGTCGAAATGTTCGAACGTCCCGACGCCTCCTCCAAGGTCCTTCGCCTCTGGATCGAGAACATGATGATCTGGATGGAGCCGGCCGAATAAACCGCAATCGAATCTTTACCTTATATACCCATCACCAACAGGAGGAACCCCATGGAATTCTTCGAACAGCTCAAAGCCAAATGCCCCTGCCTTAAAAAAGACCCTGCGACGGCTGCCGAACGGCGTGCAAAGCGCCGCGAAAAGCGCAGAACGGCCGTCAACGCCGTCGTGCAGCACGAACGCCGCAAGGCCCGCCGCCGCTTCCGCAAAAACTACGTCTGGCCCGTCGTCCGTACGCTCGTCCTGATCCTATCGGGCGCCTGGCTCGGCATCCACCGCAACGTCGTCAAGGCGTGGATCAAGGCCGAACCCGTCCCCCAGGGCCCCCATCCCTGGTGCAACCGATAAGGACTCCGAAATGACCAGAGCAAAACGAATCGGCGCCCTTCTTACGGCGCTCGTTCTCACGCTTGCGCTGTGCGCTGGCTGTACGAAGCCGGAACCCCAGACCGATCCCGCCGGAGACGACGGCGTGATCCCGGTCTCGTCCGTCGAAGAACTCCTCGAGGCGATCGCTCCGGATACGACGATCGTGATCGAGCCCGGAACGTACGACCTCGGCAAGACGCTCGGCGCGATCTGGCTGGCCGACGGCGTGAACTACAACCTCAATCACGCCTACGTCACCGTCGCCGAATGCGGAAGCGGCGCGGAGCTGAAGATCCTCGGTGCGGACGGCCTCACGATCCGCGGCGGTTCCCCGAACCGTGACGATACGGTCCTTCTGACCGATCCGCGTACCGCGACGGTCATCAGCTTCCACAACTGCAGAAACGTCACCGTCGAGAACCTGACGGCCGGCCACACCGACCTCGGCACGTGCTCCGGCGACGTGATCTTCCTCAGCGGCTGCCGCGACGTCACCTTCCGCAACGTCGACCTCTTCGGCTGCGGGGTCGTCGGCATCCGCGCCGAATCGACGAACGGCATCCTCGTCGAGGACTCGAAGATCCACGACTGCGACGTGGGTCCGTTCTGGTACTGCGAATGCGCCGGCAGCCTTGCCTTCAACAACTGCGCGCTCGTCGACAATAACGGCGGCGGCGCGCTCGAGGATTCGCCCGACGGTCTTCTCGCGTTCAAAAACTGCACCTTCGGCTCATGGGAGACGAACGAATGGTCGTACAGCGGCGCCGCGACGTTCGACGGCTGCACGTTCAGCGAAGTCGACGTATGGCTCGGACCCGAGGGCGAAAAGTTTGAAATTGACGCGCTCCGCCACATCCCGGCCGACGCGGAGGTCTTCAACGAGACGATCTGGGACGCCGTCCTGATCTACGACGATTCCGGCCGCTCGATGGCGCTTCCCCACTGGTCCGGCGAAACCGAACACAGCGTCCAGCTTGAGTTCCTCGAGGGCGGCACCGGCCACCTCTACTGGTACGACGGAAGCTCCTCCTCCTTCGACTGGGCGCTCGATTCCGACTATTCCGGAACGATCCGGAACGACCAAACGCTCCTTTCCGGCACCCTTTCCCTCTACACCGACGGCCGCGACACCGACGGCGACGGCGAAGGCGCCGTATTTCTCCTTCTCCAGATCAACGATGAGACCGTCTGGCTGAACCGGACCTGGTACTGAACCGCTGACCGCACACCGAACGGGAGGTTTGCCCTATGCAATTCAAACACCGTACGATCCTTGCCCTGCTGCTCGTTCTGATCCTCGCCGCCTCGTGCCTGGCGGGCTGCACGAAAACGCCTCCGAAACCGGATGACCCGGGTACCCAGACCGATCCCGGCACCCAGACCGATCCGAACAAGCCGGATGATCCCTCCCTTCCGGACGGCGCCGTCCGCGCGACGTCCGTTCAGGAGTTTCTCGACGCGCTGAAACCGGGCGCGGAGATCGTCCTCGCGCCGGGAACGTATGAGCTCATTTCGGTCCTCGAACCGATCTACAACGACGGCTCGGACGGGAGCGGAACGGTCAGGATCAACGATTATGCCTACACCACCTACACCGGAAACTACTACGATCTCCACCTCACAGGCCTCAAGGACGTCACGATCCGCGGCGAATCCGATGACCGCGGCGACGTCCTCATCAGCAGCCTCGATCCCTTCGCGACCGTCCTCATCTTCGAGAACTGCGAGAACGTGACGCTGAGCAGCTTTACGGCCGGCCATTCCGTCGTGCCGAACAGCTGCGCGGGCGACGTGCTCTGGTTCGACGAATGCAGCAACGTCAGCCTGACCGATCTCGATATCTACGGCTGCGGCGTCTACGGAACGGTCTTCCGGCGCATCGGCCCCGACACCTCCGTCCGCGTCTCGGACTGTGAGATCCGTGACTGCTCCAGCGGCCAGTTCCTGATCGACGGCTGCGGCTGCGCGATCCTCTTCGAGAAGACGCTCTTCAACGGCAATTCCTACAACGTCGCGTACCAGAACGGCCCGTCGTGCACGCTCACGTTCGACCGCTGCGAGTTCGAGAACGACCCCGGGAGCGGTTCGATCGACATCACGAAGATCACCTACACGGACTGCCTCGCCGAGGGTATCCCCTATGACGCTTCCGTCCATGTTTCGACGGTCGCCGGGCTTCTGGAAGCGATCAAACCGGGCGCGGAGATCACGATCGAGCCGGGTACGTACGACCTGAGCAGGGATCTCGCGACGATCCTCGCGGAGAACAAGAACTGGAACGACACGCATCCGTACACGCGCATCGACAAGGTCTTCGACGGCTACGAGCTGATCGTCCTCGGCTGCGACGGCCTCACGATCCGCGGCGGTTCCGAAGACCGTGCGGAAACGCAGATCCTGTCGAGCTCGAAGTATGCGGACCTTCGCTCGTTCGCTGATTGCATCGACCTCCGCCTCGAGCGCTTCACCTGCGGCCACACCGAACAGGGCGACTGCGACGGCGACGTTCTCTACTTCGAGAACAGCCGCTCGATCGTCTGCGAGGATCTCGACCTGTTCGGCTGCGGCATGATCGCCATCCGCGCCAACGAAGGCACGCGCGACCTGACCGTCCGCGATTCGTCGATCCACGACTGCGAGGCCGGACCGTTCATCTTCTACCAGTGCGAAGGAACGTTCGAGTTCGACAACTGCTACATCGCCGGTTCCCGCAGCGGCGGCTTCGCCGAGGGCGACGTCCGGCCGGAGATCCGCTTCCTCCACTGCGCGTTCGGCGAGCGTGAAACGGCCGCGTGGGCCTTCACAGACGCCTTCTTCGACGACTGCACTTTCCACGTTATCGATGAGTACACCGAATACGAGGACTTCACGTTCCACACCGCCTCCGCCGTCAAGATCCCGTTCAGCGCGGACGAGATCAGCGACACATACTGGGAAGCGCTCTTCATGACCGACACCGAGCGCAAGGTATCGAGACGCCTTCCGGCCTGGAACGACGACGATTCCTACACGTCCGTCTCCGTCTCCTTCCGCGCCGACGGAACGGGCTCCCTCTACTGGCTCGACCATGATACGACGTTCAAGTGGGCTGCCGGTCCGGACGACACGATCGCCATCACCGATATGCCCAACGCGCAAGCGTCGGCCGCGCTCTACGTCGATCCGAAATGCGAGTATCCCGACATGCGGTTCCTCTACTTCAACGTGAACGACACGTACTGCTGGTGCGTTCACTAAACGGGACACGCTTTTCTTACAAACGAAAACGGCAGGATGCGGATCCTGCCGTTTTCTGTCAATCATCTGCCTGATGAATCGTTTATACAGTAGAGAAATCTTTTATCTGTCCCAAACCCATCGGGAGGTACGCTCTATGCAGAACAAACGCCGTACGATCGCACTGCTTCTTTTGACGGTGCTTTTTGCCGTTTCGGTTCTCGCCGGCTGTACGAAAACACCTGAAACACCGCCTGAACCGGTAACAACAGATGATCCGGACACCCAGACCGACCCGAACACGAACACCGATCCAAATCCAAACACCGATCCGAGTACGGGAAACGATCCCGGTGAACCGTCCGGTCCTGTCCGCGTGACGAACGTCCGGGAGTTTCTCGATGCGCTGAAACCGGGCGCGGAGATCATCCTTGCGCCGGGAACGTACGATCTGACGGACGATTTGAAAGCAATTTGGAACGGTGCGTCTATCCGAACGAACGGTGCGGAAATCAATGCTTATAGCCGCGTCGGTCGAGCAGACAGCGGCTATACGCTTTATCTTTCCGGCCTGAAGGATGTCACGATCCGCGGAGAAAGCGGAAACCGTGCGGATACACAGATTCTGACGCAATTCGCCGAAGCGACCGTTCTGAACTTTCGGGGATGCGAGAACGTTACGCTTGAAAACCTCACGATCGGCCATTCGGTGACACCCGAAGGATGCGACGCGGATGTTCTCTCGTTTCTCAAATGCAAATACTTCACGTTTGTCAATCTTGATCTCTTCGGCTGCGGCGTATTCGGTATCAATGCGAACAGCGGCGGCATCGAATCCTTTGCTTTTCGCGACTGCCTCTTCCGCGACTGTACCGGCGGCGCGTTCTGGCTCCAGGAGCTTGACAGCACCGTATCGTTCGTCCGTTGTACCTTCCAGGGCCCGCTCGGCTACAATTTCTTCATGAATTTCCCCGATGCGTGCCTGCGCTTCACGGACTGCGTCTTCACCGACTGCGATTTCGATTACTGGACGAAGAATTCCTTTTTCATCCACAACCGCTCTGTGTTCGACGGCGTGCCGTTCTCGACCGAAAACATCGTTCAGCCCTACGACCGCTTCGATGCCCGCGACTTGAAACCCGCAACGATAACCGTTGAAGAGCTGAACGACACGATCTGGGAAGCGTTTATGAGTGTCGAGGAACACCTCTCCTATCGATCACTTCCCTACATCGACTATTACGACGGTGAAACGGTTTATCTGAAGTTCCGCTTTGACAGGGACGGCACGGGCGTCTTCGACTGTAAATGGGAGGAGAGTCCGATTTCGTTTACATGGTCGCTTGCCTCCTCCGAGAAGATCGCTCTGCAGTTTCAAACCGATTCTACCTGGCTCGGGGATTCCCTTACCGTCAAAATGATGAAAACGAATGAAACCGAAGAACGCATTCTGGATTGCTGGTACGGGGACGAGACGTTCTGGCTGAGCCGCCACCATTCCGTTTCGGTTTCCTCGATCGCCGAACTGCTCGACGCGATCCGTCCCGGCGCAGAGATCATGCTGAAAGCAGGCACGTATGAGCTCAGCAAAGAACTCGGCAAGGTCCTTGCAAAAGACAGTAGTTGGAACGATTCTCACTCCTATGCGCAGATCAAAAAAGTGTTCGACGGATACGAGCTGGTGATCCGTGACTGCGACGGCCTGACGATCCGCGGCGGCTCCGATGACCGGGCCGACACGCAGGTCCTGACCGATTCGACGTATGCGACGCTCATCAAATTCGAGAACTGCAACGACATCGTTCTTTCGAAGTTCACGTCCGGACATAAAACGAAGGGCGACTGTATGGGCGACGTCATCTTCCTGGAAGGTTGCAATACTGCCCTTCTCGACGATGTTGATTACTTCGGCTGCGGCGTCGTCGGTCTCCGTGCGAATGAATCCCGTGACGTCACCGTTCGTGATTCGGATATCCACGACTGCGAAGTCGGTCCGTTCATCTTTTACGACTGTGCGGGAACGTTCGATTTCAACAACTGCATGTTTACCGGCTCCCGCAGCGGCGGCTTCCTCGAGGGCGACTTGGAACCAAACATTAAGTTCCACCACTGCGTTTTCGGAGAGCGGGAAACGGAATCATGGACGTCCACCAAAAGTTTATTTGATGATTGTCAATTCCATGTAATCGACGAATACACCGAATACGAAGACTTTACGTTCCACCGCAAATCGGCCGTCCAGATTCCGTACGACGCAGAGGAATTGAACGACACGTTTTGGGATGCGCTCTTTATGACCGATACTCAAATAGAAGTTTCAACACGGCTCCCGTTCTGGGCCGATGACGGTTCCGCTCAGAATATCTCTGTCGAATTTCGTTCTGACGGAACAGGGCAACTCTACTGGCTCGAAAACCCCGATCCGACTCCCTTTAAATGGGGTCCCGGTTCAGATGAGACGATCGCGATCTCCGATATGCCCGAAGCGATGGCAATCGCTGCCCTCTACACCGATCCCGAATGCGAAATGCCCGAACTCCGCTTTCTCTATTTCTGGGTGAACGACGCATACGTCTGGTGCATCTGTACGTCGCGCTAAGCATAGAGATCTTTCATTACTGCAAACGAAAACCGGCAGGCGATGGACCTGCCGGTTTTGTTATACATCTGAGTGTTATCTCCGCTGGGCTTCCTTCTCCTGGCGGCGCTTGTCGTTGATGATCTTGACGTGTTCGTCGTCGATCAGCGTCACGCCGTTCTCCTTCGCCCACGCGACGCAGCCGTTGAGGACGGTCTTGAGGAACGGGCGCGGGACCTTGACGAAGTTCTGGAGCGCGGCGTCGGTGAACTTGACCGTATCGTCGACGCGGTCGGCCGCGAACCGGATCGAGGCGAGATCGACCTCCTTCGGCGCGGGGATCGGCTCGGAGATCGGCTTCGTGTTCATAAAGCCCGGGAAGCGCGTGTACCAGAAGTTCGTCGAATCGCGGTAGCCGTAGTCGACCGGCACCGGCGGGAAGTTGTCCTTCGTCACGCCGTTGACGATCGAGTTGTAGTACTGCTCCTTCATCAGGATCTTGTCGACGTAGAGGATGAAGTGGGCGCCGTACTTCGACGTCAGGCCGTTGAAGTCGTTGTAGGGGCCGGGATAGCCGTCGTCGATGTCCTCGGGCTTGAAGCGGCCTGCGTTCTCGAGGTCGCGGTTCCACGTGCATTCCATGACCTGGAACGCCTCGGCGATCACGGGCGGGCGCCCCTCTTCACCGGGACCGGCGAGGCCGGGCTCCATCGTGAACAGGTTCTGGCCCATCTTTTCGGACGAGGGACCGGGGAAGCCGAAGCGGACGGCCTCCTTGAAATACTTGCGGTCGTCGGGGATGAAGTTGATCGCGCACTTGCCCCAGCGAAGGATGTTGTGGCAGGTGTTCGAGGTGTTGCGGCACTCGAGCAGCATCGCGTACCGTTCCTTGCCGGCGATGTAATACGGGAAGCAGAGCGAATAGGAACCGATGTTCAGGCTGCCGTCGTCGTTCAGCGTCGAGATGCAGACGGTGGGCATCGGGAAGAACGCCGACGTCTGGTAGAAGTTGTCGACGATGCGCAGATCTTTGAATGAACTCATGGGATTGGACCTCCTTGGGGAACGCGGGCAGATCGCCCTTTTGTCTGTACTATAACACATCCGCCGAAAATAATCAAAAGCTTTAAAAAATAAATCCCGGCACCCTTGAAGCGGATCGCCCGTTCTGTTATATTGTATACAGCGATTGGTTTCTGAAACCACACTGTTGGCAAACCGTTTTATGGTCTGAAAAGGAAAACCGTATGAAAGATTTGAAGCATCTGATCTTCTTCGAAGATCTCCTGCTGGAGGCGAACA
>JAEEUO010000039.1 GCA_016286935.1 Bacillota bacterium
TCCTGTTCGCCGGTCAGGAGGACGGTCTCCTCCGCCGACAGCTTCATCAGATCCGCGTACGGAACGACCGACCGCATCGCTTCGGCGGCGGTCTCCTCATCGCTCCAGAGAGGCGCGCGGTAGTTCGGATCGTACGAGACCATACACCCGGCCTTCTTCGCGATCTCGAGCGCGCGGAACGTCGTCCCGCGCGACGGCTCGGCCGTCAGAGAGAGCGAACCGATATGGAGGATACGGCTCTCCTCGATCAGGCCGGCGTTCAGTTCCTCCGGCCGGAGGCACGTATCCGCGCCCGGCTTCCGCGCGAACGCGAAATCCCGCTCGCCGTTCTCCGCAAGCGAAACGAACGCGAGCGTTGTGAAAACGTCCGGATCGACCGCGACGCCGCCGGTTTGGATCCCGCAGTCCCGGAGGACCGAGACGAGATACCGGCCGAACGCGTCGCTTCCGACCTTGCCGATGAACGATGTCCGGTCGCCGCATCTCGCGAGCTGCGCGAGAACGTTGGCGGGCGCGCCGCCGGGATTCTGCTCAAAAAGAGGCTGCCCGCCGTCCGACCGTCCTGCGGGTGTGAAGTCGATCAGGATCTCACCGAGAGCCGTTACGTCTGTCATCTGTCGCGCGTCCTTTCAGGCTTCGAGATCGTCCTCCGCGCCGCCTTCCAGATTGAAGTAGCGGCGCGGGATGTGGCAGTATCCGGTCGGATTCTTGTCGAGGTATTTCTGGTGGTATTCCTCCGCGGGGAAGAAATTGCGGAGCGGCTCGACCCTGACGGCGAGCGGCTCGTCCGCCTTCCGTTCCTCCTCCGCAAAGACCGCCTCGATCGCGGGGAGATCGGCCTCGTCGGTGTAGAAGATCCCCGTGCGGTACTGGACGCCGACGTCCATCCCCTGGCGGTTCACCGACGTCGGATCGATGACCATGAAGTAGCGTTCCAGGAGCTCCGTCAGGCTGACGGCCGTCTCGTCGTACACGACGCGGACCGTCTCCGCATGGCCGCTGTTCGCGCAGACTTCCTGGTACGTCGGCGCCTTGTCCGGCCCGTTCGCGTAGCCGACCTCGGTCTCCGCGACGCCCCTGAACTGGTCCATGAATTTCTGGAGGCCCCAGAAGCAGCCTCCCGCAAGCCAGATCGTTTTCATCTCATTCCTCCTGTATCGGTTTCCGGTTCACAGCACGGCGTACTTCGACGGGAACGTGACGATGAGCGTCCCCTGTCCGACGGCGATCATGCTCTCGGAACCGGTGAATTCGTTGCTGACGCCGAGCGGATAGTCGGTCGTGAGCGTCGCGTCGGCCAGCTCATACTTCAGGCCGCGGATCGAGACGCGCTTCGCCGGTCCGCCGGCAGCGAAGACGGAGACGTATCCGGAAAGGCCCGCAGGAAACGTCAGGGCGCCGTTCCGGACCGACGTCACCGCCGTGTCGCGGTCGAAGAGAACGCCGACCCGGCCGTTCTCCGCGAGATGCGCGATCAGCTGGATGTTCGCGATCGTGTGGTCGATCCGCCCGCCGGTCGCGCAGTAGAGCAGGAAGCGGTCATAGCCCGCGACGATCCCCTCCGCGACGGCCGCCCACGTATCGGTCACGTCCTTCTCCTCCGGCAGCCTCAATACGCGCGGAAAGTCGGGCATATAGCGCAGCGAATCGAGATCGCCGACCACGCGGTCGCAGCGGATCCCGGCCTCCTCCAGATACCGGAGCCCCGCGTCCGCCGCGATCACGAGATCCTCCGGTCCCGGCCGGAACGTCAGGCCGTAGTTGTCCCCGGCGCCGACGATGTAGCAGACGCCTTTTCCGTTCATCTTACGAAGTTTGTCGGTGTCCATTCTTCCTTCTCCGGCAGCCCGTACCGTTCCTTTCCGAGCGCGATGCTCTTCATGAGAAACGCCATGTTGCGCGCAAGCGTCCGCATCGTCTGGAGGCCTTCGGCGTCCTCAAGGGCCTCGCCCTTCGCCAGGCCGTGGACACTGTTCCAGTAGCGGCTCGACGCGATCGGCATGCCGCAGATCGCGAAGTATTTGTTCAGTTCGTCGAACGTCGCGGAAAGGCCGCCGCGGCGGGCGACGCAGACGCAGCACCCGACCTTCATCGTCTTGTCGAACGACGTGCTGTAGAACAGGCGGTCGAGCAGCGAGACGACCGTTCCGTTCGCGGACGCGTAGTAGACCGGCGACGCGACGACGAGGCCGTCCGCCTTCTCGAATTTCGCGGCGATCTCGTTGACGATGTCGTCGTGGACGCATTTCCCGTGGCTGCCGCAGTAATTGCACGCGACGCAGCCGCGGACGTCGAGCCCGCCGACCTGGACGATCTCGGTCTCGACGCCTTCCCGTTCAAAGATCTTCACCATCTCGTTCAGCGCGATGGCGGTGTTCCCCTCTTTGCGGGGGCTGCCGTTGATCATCAGGACCTTCATGGTCTTCCTCCTTTTCGTTCACCCGTTCGAAGCGGGATATTCGTTGCAGAGGAGGCGGTAAGGGGGCTCATCCTCCTCGATGGCCGGAAACCGCCCGACCGGCGGATTGAAGCGGTTGTCGGTGTTGTCGTCGTTGCACTGGCTGACCTCGCCGAGCAATACCGCGCCGGTCCCCTCCTCGACCGAAAAGTCGTGGTAGAGGCGACGCGGGATGTGGATGGATTCACCGGGCGTCAGGCGGATCCGGGTGCCCGCGGGGACCGTGTACGTCCGCCCGTCCGTATGGACCGTCACGTCCGACGCGCGGTCGATCTCCTCGTTTTCGAGCGAATTGTACACGCGGATCAGCACGTTCCCGCCGCCGCGGTTGATGATGTCTTCGGTCTTGAACCAGTGGAAATGGTTCGGGGAGTACTGCCCCTCCTTCAGGTAGAGCAGTTTCTCCGCGTAGACATTGGGATACTTCTCCGGAAGCGCGCGGCTGCCGTTGCGGATCGTGATGAGCGCCATCCCGACGCGGTCGAAATCGCCCGTGCCGTAGTCGGTGACGTCCCATCCGAGCATGCAGTCGCGGACCTCGTCGTATTCGCGGCCGAGCGTCCGCCATTCCTCCGGTGTGAACGAGCAGAACGGCGGCAGCCAGCACCGCTGTTCACGGCACATCGCCTCCATTTCCCGCAGCGCTTTGTTGATCTCGGATCGTTTCATCCGCGGTCACCCTCTTGCGGCGTCGACGAACGCGCGGAAGATCGCGCGGCTGTTCGCGTCGACCTTCCAGAGCAGCTCCGGATGCCACTGGATCAGCCAGAGGAACGGATAGGCCGGCAGCTCGGCCGCCTCGATCACGCCGTCGTCCGCTCTTGCCGTTACGGCGAGATTGGGGGCCGGTTTTCGGATCGCCTGGTGGTGGAAGCTGTTGACGTCGATCCGTTCGCTTCCGACCGCGCGGAAGAGGCCGCTCTTCCGTTCGAGCGTGACGCCGTGGGTCGCGACGTCGTTCGCCTCCTCCTGGCGGTGGCGGATCTCCGACGGGTTCTGGGTCGGGAGGTCCTGGTACAGCGTTCCGCCGAGCAGGACGTTGATCAGCTGCATCCCGCGGCAGATCCCGAGGATCGGCATCCCGCGGTCGAACGCCTTGCAGAACAGCGCCGTTTCCGCGTCGTCGCGCACCTTCTGCGTCTCGACGGAATCGTTCAGGCGCTCCTCGCCGTACAGCTCCGGCTCGACGTCCGGTCCGCCCGTGATGAGGACCGCGCTGCACAGATCGAGGATCCGGTCGATCTCCGCCTCGTCGTCCGTGTGCGGAAGCATCACCGGGAGGCCGCCCGCGTCGCGGATCGCGTCGAGGTAGCCCGGCCGGAGCCAGAAGCGCTGTTTTTCAAAGTTGAGGATCGGCGTCACGCCGATCAGGGGTCTGTTGGTCATTTCAGTCGTCTCTTTCGGTTTGTTTGTTAAACGGTTCATACTGTTTCAGATACTCCGCCACCGTGCGGTTGAGCTCGCGGGCGAAAGCGGAATTGTGCTTCCGTTCGCAGAACGCCTTCATCCAGCGGTCGTAGTCGCCGTCGAGCGGCTTTCCGCGGAACAGGTCGCGGAGCTCCGTCTCGCCGTAGCGATGGTAGCGGTTCTCCTGAACGAGATAGTCCATATCGATCCGCGCCGGTTTCTTGCGCGTTTTTTGTTGTTCCGTCGGGTAGCCGAAGACGACGAACGCCGCCGGGAAGACGTAGTCCGGAAGGCCGAGGAGCTCGCGCAGGCTCTCGATGTTTTCCATGATGTCGCCGATGTAGCACGATCCGATCCCGTACGATTCCGCCGCGACGACGGCGTTCTGGGCCGCGATCAGTGCGTCGTTCACCGCGAGCATCAGATCGCCGGCGCCGGGCCTCCGCGGCTCCGCGTTCGCGTAGCGGAACGCGTCGTTCCACTTCAGGCAGTCCGCGAGGAAGACGAGCGCGAGCTTCGCCTCCGCGATGAACGGCTGATGGTCGCACGAATCGGCGAGGGCCTTGAGCAGGTCCCCGTCTGTGACGCGCAGGATCGTGTAAAGCTGCTGGTTTCCGGCCGTCGGCGCCATCGCGGCGGCCGTCAGGATCTCGCCAACGATCGCTTCGTCGATCGGGCGGTCCTCATACGCGCGAACGGATTTGCGTTCATAGAGCTGTCGGATCACGTCGTTCACGGCGTCATCTCCTTTCGTTTTGTGATAACGTTATCGTATCATTCCCGCACGGCTTCGGGACCGGTCATGACCGGGTCTTCCGCCGCGCCGCGCGTTTGCCTGCAAAGTACAGAACGTAGAGCAGCATCTCCACCGCGAAGAACGCGGCGGTGTTCAGGAACGGCATGATATACGGCGAAACGGCCGGGTCGATCAGTCCGAACGGATCGCGCACGACGAAGAACCAGTTGAAAAAGTGGTCGTAGCCGTCCGCGCTGCCGTTGTAGAGCGTATTGCCGAGGAGCGCCCAGAGCGTCATGCAGACGACCGTCACGAGTTCGCGCCAGCACGTTCGCCACGACAGGCCCTTCTCATCGAACCAGACCGCGAAGAATCCGTACGCCGTCATCATGCCGTGGAACAGAAGCGTCTGGATGACGCGGTACGAGAGCGGATGGACCGCGTACCACATCACGCCCGCGGGGTAGACGAGGTAGATCAGGTTCGACAGGAAGCCGAGCAGCGCGATGTGGATCCGGTACTTCGCAAGGAAGCGCGTGTGGACGGAGAGGAACGCCGCGACGCACATCGCCGTGCAGATGTGGAACGGGAGCTTTTCGATATCGATCTCCCCGTACGCGAACGGCATCAGGAAAAAGTCGGCGGCGTACAGACCGGCGGCGATGTGTAGAAAGATGTTTGCCGCCTTCCGGCCGGACTCGGCGCCCTTCCGCCGGACGGCCGCGAACACGATCGCGATGGTCAGAAGAATCGCGGCGATGTAGCAGAGATGCCACGGCCCGAAGCACGTGAAGACGGCTCCGCCCTTTCTGTCCCCGAGCAGGTTGTGGACCGCCGCGTACATCATGGCCGGTCCGCGCTCCGTTCGCGTCCTGCGCGCTGCCCGTACGCGAAGAGCAAGGCCGCCAGGATCACCGTCACGAACAGCGCCGCGAGGAAGATGCGGCTGTTCGGCAGGAACGAGGTCGTGCCGTCGCTGTTGACGATCCGGTCGGCGTTTTTCAACACCGCCGCGCCGATCGCGGGCCCGACGACGCCGGGGATCAGGACCTGGGCGATGATGCGGAGGCCCTGGAAGCGTCCGGCCATGTGTTCGGGCGTGCGGTTGCGGATCTCCGCGCCGAAGACGGCCATTCCGGAGAGGTCGCCCATCATCATGAAGAGCGAACCGGCGAACACGAGCGCCTTCATCGCGAACCCCGTCACCGGAACGATCGCCGGGAACAGGAACAGGAGGATGAAGCCCGCCGCGAGGAGCGCGATCGGCCAGACGGACGATGCGAGGAAGCCCCTGCGGTCGATGTATTTCCCGTAGACCGCCGTGAAGACGGCCGCGAGGATGATCGCCGGCGCCATGATGAGGACGTAGTCGCTCATCCGGAGCGTCTGCTCGTAGTAGATGATCAGGTACGGCATGAAGATCTGGATCGCGATGCCGAACAGGACGAAGAAGCCGAGGACGGCGTAGAGGCCGCGGTTCCGGCGGATCACGCCGACGCGGAAGCCGTACAGGATCGTCGCGAGGTAGCCGAGCTCATCGGGTTTTTTCGCAAGCGGCGCGTCCTCGACGAGGAAGAAGCCCGACAGGCCGACGAGCAGAACGACCGCGCCGATGATGACGTAGATCTTCGTCCAGCTTTCCGGAAGGTCGAGATCAAAGCCCATAAAGCCGCCGAACACGGCGAGGATCGCGATGAGCGGCATCATCGAGTTGATGCCCTCCGCGCGTCCGCGGTTCGTCTCGTCCGTGCGGTCGGTCAGCCACGCGTTGTAGGCCGCGTCGTTCGCAGTCGAGCCGAAGAACGTCATCACGCAGTCGAGCACGATGACGACCGACACGCCGACAGCGGCCGCGTTCGCGGCCGCGCCGAACACCGACGCGATCACGTCGATCCGGACGAAGGCGAACGCGAGGATCGAAACGCCCCACGCGATGTAGCCCCAGCACATGAACAGCTTCCGCTTTCCGACGCGGTCGGAGAGCGCGCCGATCAGGATCGTCGTCAGAGTCGCCGCGACGGCGCTCGCCTGGACCATCAGCGAGATGTCCGACGCCGACGCGCGGAACATCTTGTAGATGAAGACGTTGAAATACATATTCTCGACGACCCACGCGATCTGGCCCGTGAGGGAGAAGATGATCAGCGCGAGCGTGAATTTCCGTTTGTTGTTCATCGGTTTGTTCTCCGTTCCGAAGACGATCGGTTCATGGTTCCATCATACACCAGGCGCCCGGATTGTTCAACGCCCGGACGCAAGAGAAAGGAGCGTACCGGGTACGCTCCTTTCGTTCTTTTTTATCGGGTTTTCCGGTTACTTTTCCACTCCGCAGACGTCGCAGTACTCGTAATCGACGTCCTCGTCGTAGGCGGGAATGTCGACGACCCATTTGGTCGTATAGTCCGGGGTACCGGGTCCGTGGGCGTCGATCTCGTGGATGAGCGCGAAGCAGTGTTCTTCGAATTGCACATACGTTTCGAACGTCTCTCCGCACAGGCACTTTGCCAGATCAATGACCTCCGTGTGGCCGACCTCGTCGTGGTGGACGGTACGCGTCCCCGTCACCCATTTGTGGCCGAGCGCGGCGATCCGCTCGCTGTAGGTGTGGCTGCAGTCGTCGCAGACGTGGGTGCGGACGCCGTCGGTGTCGCACGTCGGGTCCGTCACGGTCGAGGCGTAGTTGTGGCCCGTCGCGGCGATCCGTTCGGTGTGGGAGTCGCCGCAATCGTCGCAGGACGTCACCCGCGCGCCGTCGGTGTCGCACGTCGCGGCCCTTACGGTCGTGGTGTAGGAATGGCCCGTCGCGGCGATCTTCTCGGTACGGGTATCGCCGCACGTCTCGCATGTCGTAACCTTCGCGCCGTCCTTGTCGCACGTCGCTTCCGTCACGGTCTCGTTGTATTTGTGGCCGAGTGCGGCGATCTTCTCGGTATGGGTATCACCGCACGTCTCGCATGTCGTAACCTTCGCGCCGTCGGTATCGCACGTCGCGGCTGTCACGGTCTCGTTGTATTTGTGGCCCGTCGCGGCGGTTATCATGTCCGTAACGGTCAAACCGCACGTCTTGCACGTCCAGAGCCTCGAGCCGTCCGTAACGCACGTCGCTTCCGTCACGACGGGATCCCCGTAATCGTGGTTCTTCATCGGAATCGCGACCTTGCGACTGGAACCGCAATAAGAACACAGATAATATTCCATGCCTTCATTGGTGCAGGTCGCTTGGCGTTCGTCGATCGACTTTTTATAGTTGTGTCCGGTCGCGGCGATCTTCTCGGTATAGCTGTCTCCGCAGCCGTCGCACCAGGACGTCGTCAGCCCCTCGGCTTCGCACGTCGCCGCGGTGGTGACGGT
>JAEEUO010000040.1 GCA_016286935.1 Bacillota bacterium
GCCGGCCTCGATTCGGGCTACATCTTCCGGAAGCTGAAGCTGGAGGACCTCATCGTCCTGATGCCGACGACGCCCGACGTCCACACGCCGAAGGAGCGCGTCAACATCGACTCCTACGTCCGGACGTACGAATACCTGAAGCGCATCATCGAACGCTGCTGAAAGGAGCATGCCATGATTTCCGATCAAGTTACGAAAGGCGCCGACCGCGCGCCCCACAGAAGCCTCTTCTACGCTGCGGGGTTTACGAAGGAAGAGATCGATAAGCCGCTGATCGGCGTCGTCTGCGCCCAGTCCGACATCATCCCCGGCCATACGCATCTCGCGAAGCTCGCGGAGGCCGTAAAGGCGGGGATCTACGCGGCCGGCGGAACGCCCGTCGTCGTCCCGTCGATCGGCGTCTGCGACGGCATCGTGATGGGCCACCGCGGGATGCACTATTCGCTCGCGTCGAGAGAGCTCATCGCCGATTCGGTCGAAACGCTCGCCGCTGCCCACTGCTTCGACGGCCTCGTCCTCATCCCGAACTGCGACAAGATCGTCCCCGGGATGGTGATGGCCGCGATGCGCCTCAACATTCCCGCGATCGTCTGCTCGGGAGGACCCATGCTCGCGGGCCGCGTGAACGGCAAGAAGACGAGCCTCTCCCAGATGTTCGAGGCCGTCGGCGCGTATAAAGCGGGCATCATCGACGAGGAGGGGCTCTACAAGTGCGAGCTCGGCTCCTGCCCGACGTGCGGCTCCTGCTCCGGCATGTTCACGGCGAACTCGATGAACTGCCTCTGCGAGGCGCTCGGGATCGCGCTCCCCGGCAACGGCACGATCCCCGCGCCGTACTCCGAACGCGTCCAGTTCGCGAAGCACACCGGCATGGCGGTCATGGACCTCGTCCGCAAAGGCGTGAAGCCGCGCGACATCGTGACGATGGACGCGATCCGGAACGCGATCGCCGTCGATATGGCCCTCGGCTGCTCGACGAACAGCTCGCTCCACCTTCCCGCGATCGCCCATGAGGCGGGCCTGAAGCTCGACCTCCGCCTCTTCAACGAGATCAGCGAGAAGACGCCGAACGTCTGCCACCTCGCGCCGGCGGGCGAACACTATATGGAGGAACTCAACGAGGCGGGCGGCGTCCCCGCTGTGATGAAGGAACTCGCGGACATCGGGCTTCTCGACACGACGCTTCCGACCGTGACGGGGAAGACCGTCGGCGAGAACATCGCCAACGCCGTGAACAGGGATCCCGAGGTCATCCGGACGATCGACAACGCGTATTCGAAGACGGGCGGCCTCGCGTTCCTCTTCGGCAACATCGCGCCGAACGGATGCGTCGTGAAGCGGAGCGCCGTCGCGCCCGAGATGCGCGTCCACTCCTGCCGCGCGCGCGTCTTCGACGGCGAGGACGACGCGGTGAAGGCCATCTACGGCGGCGAGATCGTCCCCGGCGATATCGTCGTGATCCGCTACGAGGGACCGAAGGGCGGCCCCGGCATGCGCGAGATGCTCGTGCCGACGTCCGCGCTCGCGGGGATGAAGCTTGACAAGGACGTCGCGCTGATCACCGACGGACGGTTCTCCGGCGCCTCCCGCGGCGCGTCGATCGGCCACGTTTCCCCCGAAGCCGCGTCCGGCGGCCCGATCGGCCTCCTCCGGGACGGCGACGTCATCGATATCGATATGGACAATTACACGATCCACGCCCGCGTTTCCGATGAGGAGTTCGCGGAACGGCGCAAGACGCAGGTCATGCCCGAAACGTGGGTGAAGGGCGGCTGGCTCGACCGCTACCGCCGCCTCGTCTCCTCCGCGGACGAGGGCGCGGTGCTGAAATAGACCGCAGAAAAGCAATAAAAAAGAACTGCCCCGCGGGGCAGTTCTTTTTGTGGTTCGGTTTGCGTTACGCGTTCTTCTTGGAGCCGAAGATCTTGCCGAAGCCTTCGATCGCGAGGATGACGGCGAGGACGATCATCGCGGCCGCGAAGATCAGCTGGAACCAGTCGCCCCAGACGTTGAGACCGCCGTTGAACTTGGCGATGACCGTGCGGACGAGCTGGGTCAGGGTAGCGGCAAGCATGAAGACCATCGGGATGTAGAACATCTTGTTGTTCTTGCCCGCTTTTCCGAGCCAGGAGCAGACCGCCATGAGCGCGAGGCCGGCGAGGAGCTGGTTGGCAGCGCCGAACAGGGACCAGATCTGGCTGAGGGAGAGGCCGCCGAGGACGCAGCCGATGACGACCATCAGGAGCGTGCCGCAGAGCGGGTGGCAGAGGATCCGACGGAATCCCTTGGCATCCTTCCAGGTCGCTTCGCCTTCCTTGAGGAAGAGTTCGGAGAACATGAAGCGGGAAAGACGCGTCGCGGTGTCGAGGGAGGTCAGCGCGAAGACGGAGACCGCGAGGGTCAGCAGCGCGTAGATGACGCCGTAGGTAGCGGTGCCTTCCGCGGCGTACATGGTAGCGATACCGTCAGCAAACGCAACGGCCGGGGCGCCCGTGAAGGCGAGGAGGCCGGCGGCGTTCGGGGCGATGTACTTGCCGGCGACCATGCCGACAGCGATCAGGGAGATGATGCCGAGAGCGGACTCGATGAGCATCGCGCCGTAGCCGATCGGCTTGGCGTCCATTTCGTTGGCCAGCTGCTTAGAGGTCGTACCGGAAGCAACCAGAGAGTGGAAGCCGGAGCACGCACCGCAGGCGACCGTGATGAACAGGGCCGGGAAGAGCGGGCCGACACCGGTCTTCCAGCCGGTGAAGGCCGGGAGAGTGAAGGTGGCGTTTCCGCCGAGGCTGGCGACGAAGATGCCGACGATGGCGATGGCCATCATCGCGTAGAGCAGGTAGCTCGAGAGGTAGTCACGCGGCTGGAGCAGGATCCATACAGGAACCAGGGAAGCGATCGCGATGTAGGCGCCGATGAAGACGATCCAGAACGTGCGGCTCGCAGCGAGACCGACGTTGAGGCCGAGGTACAGCATCAGGCAGATCGCGACGAGACCGATGACCGTCGCGGGACCGGTCTTGAGGCCGGCTCTGTTGGTCAGGAGACCGTAGATGATGGCGAGGACGATGAAGAGCATCGAGACCATCGAGGTCGTTTCCTTCGCGGTCGGGTCGGTCGTGATGCCGACGCGGTCGGACATGAACGTTCCGGCTACGACGTTGACGAAGGACGCAACGACGAGGATCAGTACGAGCAGGGCAAAGATGAGGAAGAGTTTGTGGGCACGCTGTCCCATGGAGTCCTTGATGACGTCGCCGATCGACTTGCCGCCGTGACGGACGGAAGCGAACAGGGAGCCGAAGTCATGAAGACCGCCGAAGAAGATGCCGCCCACGACGCACCACAGGAATACCGGAACCCAGCCGAAGACCGCCGCCTGGATCGGTCCGTTGATCGGGCCGGCGCCCGCGATGGACGAGAAGTGGTGACCCATAAGAACGACCGGCTTGCAGGCGACGAAGTCGACCTTGTCGTCGATTTCGACGGCCGGCGTCTTACGCTTGGGGTCGAGACCCCACTGTTTTACGAGCCATCCGCCATAGGTGACATAGCCGATGATCAGTAAAACGATTGCAGCGAGGATAATTAAAATAGCCATAATATACCTCCTAAACGATAAAAACTATATTGTCAAAGAGCTTCTCCAGGCCGCGGCCCAGGCGGTTTGTGGCCGTATGGCCGGAGGAAGACTCCACAACAATCGCGCGGTAGTTGCTCCACCCTTCGAACATGTGCTTGTAGCTTTTGTGGCGGCGGAGCTTTTTGACGTAGTCGAACGCGTCGGGTTCGACGGTTTCGGCGATCAGGAAAAGGCAGATATCGGTGTTCCGGTGGGTTGGACCGGGCTGGACGCGGGAGATGCCCTCGGTCCAGGCGGTCTCGTCGAGCCGCTTCGCTTCGTCCGCCGAAAGGGACGGCACGCAGGCGAAGAAGATGTATTCCCCGGAATCGGCTTCGCTGATCTTCACGTTGCGGAAGACGGCGGTCTGGATATCCTTCGCGGAGAAGTACGCCTCGGCGTCGAACGGCGGGGCGACGTCTTCGCGCTTTACGGCGTAGTACTGCTCAAAGGAGGGCAGGATCCGTTCCAGCAGCTCGGACGGCGTCATTCGGCGGCCACCGGCTTTCCGTAGACGGCGTTCGGCATCTTTTCCTTCAGCTCGTCGATCAGGATCTTCGCGGCTTTCGTGCCGGGGAGCTGGACCTGAAGAAGCTCGGCGTCGTTCTCGCCGCAGATGACGAGATTCTCGATGGCGAGCTCGCCGCCGCAGCAGCACATCTTCACGTTGACTTCCTGGACGCGCCGGAAGTAGCGGCGGACGTCGGCGTACGGGATGTAGTAGACCTTCCGGCCGACACGGCAGAACAGCCGGTCGGTTCCCATACGGACCTTGCCGATCTCGCGGGCGGCCTTGTATTCGGCCGCGAGCGCTTCGGTGTCGTTGATTTCGGATGCGAGGGGATGGAATTTCATAGCTTCTCCTGTTCTCCTGTATTGTCTCCGCAGAGACGTCGTTAGGCAATCTAATTTTATACGTTTGATAATTTAGCACTTCTAATCAATTTTGTCTATATTTTCGGGCCATTTTTGTGTACAAACAGGGGCAAAAAAATGGAAAACGAGCAAAAAAAGCGACGGCGCCGCCGGTTTGCGGAAAAATCAGATTAATTTGCGTATACTTCCGCGCGGCATTGTGCTACAATGAACTATCTATTTTTGCAGAACAGGAGGGACTGTACGATGCGGACATTCGAAAAATCGACGAAACTGGAGCACGTCGCGTACGACGTGAGAGGACCGGTGCTTGACGTCGCGGATCAGATGGAAGCGGAAGGCGTGAAGGTCCTGAAACTGAATATCGGAAACCCCGCGCCGTTCGGCTTCGACGCGCCCCAGGAGATCCTGGACGACATGAAGCTCAACCTGCGCGATTCCCAGGGCTACTCGACCTCGAAGGGCATCTTCCCCGCGCGGAAGGCCATCATGCAGTACTGCCAGCTGAAGAACATTCCGAACGTCGGGATCAACGACATCTACCTCGGCAACGGCGCGTCGGAACTGATCACGATGGCGATGCAGGGCCTTCTGAACAACGGCGACGAGATGCTCGTGCCGATGCCCGATTACCCGCTCTGGACGGCGTCGATCAACCTCGCGGGCGGAAAGGCGGTCCACTACGTCTGCGACGAACAGGCGAACTGGTATCCCGACATCGACGACATCAGGAAAAAGATCACGCCCCGGACGAAGGGCATCGTCGTCATCAATCCGAACAACCCGACCGGCTCGCTGTATCCGAAGGAGATCCTCGAGGAGATCGTGACGATCGCGCGCGAGAACGGCCTGATCATCTACGCGGACGAGATCTACGACCGCCTCGTGATGGACGGCAAGAAACACGTCTCGATCGCGAGCCTCGCGCCCGATCTCTTCTGCGTGACGCTGAACGGCCTCTCGAAGAGCCACCGCGTGTGCGGGTTCCGCGTCGGCTGGATGTGCCTCTCCGGCCCGAAGGACTACGTGAAGGGCTATGTCGAGGGCCTCAACATCCTGAGCTCGATGCGGCTTTGCTCGAACGTTCCCGCCCAGTCGATCGTCCAGACCGCGCTCGGCGGCAAACAGTCCGTCGACGTCTACCTCGTCCCCGGCGGACGGATCTACGAACAGCGCGAGTACATCTGGAAGCGCCTCAACGCGATCCCCGGCATCTCCGCGACGAAACCGGACGCCGCGTTCTACATCTTCCCGAAGATCGACACGAAGATGTACGGCATCACAGACGACGAGCAGTTCGCGCTGGACCTCCTCCGCCAGGAGCACGTCCTCGTGACCCGCGGCATGGGCTTCAACTGGCCGAAGCCGGACCATTTCCGGATCGTCTACCTGCCGAAGCTCGACGTCCTCGAGCAGTGCATGGACAAGCTCGAACACTTCCTGAGCCACTACCATCAATAACGCCTGCGCCCCGCGGCTCCGCGGGGCGTTTTTCCGGTTTTGCTCCGTTTCCCGGACGCGTCTGCTACGCGCCCGGGAGTTTTCTTTTTGGCGTTTCTTTTTGCAAAGCGCTGTGATATACTTACTATGTATCGGTATGCGGTCGTGGCGGAATTGGCAGACGCGCAGGATTTAGGTTCCTGTGGGCAACCGTGCAGGTTCAAGTCCTGTCGGCCGCACCATTTTTCAAGGAGGCTCCATGGCCTGTCCGGAGAACAGTTTCCATCGTGTGATCATCGTCGGCGCGGGCCCCGCGGGGCTGTCGTGCGCGCTCTGGCTGAAGAAGTACGGCGTGGACGACGTGATCGTGCTCGAACGGGCCGTGTTTCCGCGCGACAAGTGCTGCGCGGGTTACGTGACCGGCAAGACGATCGAAGCGTACCGCGCGCTCGGCCTCGACCCAGCGGATTGCGGCTACTCGTTGATCGAGGACTTCCGCATCATCCACAAAGGCGCCTTCCGCCAGAAGATCGCGAACCGCTTCCTCTACACGAACCGGCGGATCGACCGGGTGGAGCTCGACGACGCGTTCTTCCGCGCGGCGAAGGCCCAGGGCGTTGCGATCCGCGAGGACGGCGCGGTGGCGGGCCACGATCCGGAGAACAGGACCGTCACCCTCAAGGACGGCACGGTCCTCTCGTACGGAACGGTCGTCTTCGCGGACGGCGCGGCGGGCTTCGGCGCGCGCTACCGGACGAAGCGGAAGCGCAACATCGCGATGCAGCTCATCGTCCCGACGGACCGCCCGGATTCGATCGAGATCCACTTCGGGATCGCGCCCGCGGGCTACGGCTGGGTCAGCACGTTTCGCGGCCGGACGAACGTCGGCCTGACGGACGTCTACCGCGAGGACGCCGACTACCGGGCGTTGTTCCGCGACTATATGGACCGCTGCGGGATCGACGCGGATATCGAGCTTCTCCGCGGGACGTTCACCCCGATCGGCGTCGGGAAGGCCGTCCTTCCGGGCGATACGTATCTCGTCGGCGACTGCCTCGGCGCGTGCGACCCGATGACGCTGTCGGGCCTCCGCTACGGGCTCGCGAGCGGCGAACGCGCCGCAAAGGCGATCGCGGAGGGCGACGGTCGGATCCTTTCGCGATATGCGGACGGTCTCCGCGTCCGGTTCGCGCTGATGCGGGCGATGCAGGTCGTGTTCTACACGCGCCCGGTCCGCTTTCTTGTGTTCGACGTCGGCTGCCGCGTCTTCGGCGGGGCGGTCGCGTATATCTTCAACCACTTCTTCGTCAACAAAAAGTAGTACCCGAACGGAGGAACGATATGAAAACTCCCTTCCAGGCTTACAACGGCGACAAGAATTACGTTTTCGTCAGCTACGCCCACAAGGATGCGGCCGACGTCTATCCCGCGATCGAAGCGCTGAACGCGCGGGGCTTCCGCCTCTGGTACGACGAGGGCATCGAAGCCGGCGCCGATTGGGCCAACGCGATCGGCCAGAGTTTGGAGAAAGCCTCGGTCGTTTTGGCGTTCCTCTCGAAGAACTTCGTCGCGAGTGAGAACTGCCACCGCGAGATCGCGTTCGCGGAGAAGCACGGCATTCCCGTCGTTTCGGTCTCCATCGGCGACGTCGAGCTTCCCGACGACCTCGCGAAGAAGCTGACCGTCCACCAGATCACGAACATGACCGCCAGCGCGACGTACGGCGAGCTCGCCGATACGCTCGCGCCTTCCTTAAACCGCTACGACACGAACCGCGGCGAGACGTTCGCATATGAGGACAAAAAGATCACCCTCGCCAAAAAGAAGCAGGCCGCGAAGACCGGCACGATCCTTCTGACGGTCCTCGCGTTCATCGCGATCGTCGTGGGGGTCCTCTTCGGCGTCTTCTTCAAGGAGGTCCCGGACGTTGTCGGCATGGATACCGAAATCGCGGAATCCATGCTACAATCGGCCGGCTTCCGTTCTACCATAAGCCTCAA
>JAEEUO010000041.1 GCA_016286935.1 Bacillota bacterium
CGGACCGGCGACACCGTCTGGTTCTGGCCGGAGAGCGCACCGCACAAACAGCCCGGCGAACAGTTCGCCACGACCGCGAGCACGGTGAGCGACGCGAGTCTGAACCTGCTTCGCAACGCGCTTTCCGACGACGTCACCCACTGCTCGAACGGCGAATACCTTGCCGGCGTGCGTCTGTTCGGAAACACCACAACGGTCTACTGGAGCAAGATGTACAACGTCACCTTCCGTAAGATCGACAACAAGGGAGTGACGGTCCCCGGCGCCCAGTTCACTCTTTACACCGACGAGGCCTGCAGCTCCGCATTCTTGAGTGCGACCTCCGCGGACGGCGTATCGGATACGAATGCCCAGGGCGACCTGCTGACCAAGGGCGAGGTCGACTTCACCTCCGTTCCGATCGGCGTCTACTATATGAAGGAGACCCGGGCCCCGGAAAGCTTCCGCGACAACTTCACGAAATACCTGGTGCTCGTCGGCTCGCCGTCGCTCAGCCCGAACGACGACAACCGCGCCATCTGGGACGAAGGCCCGCTCGCGGTGACCAACGCCGCGACGCTCGTTGCCCGCAGCACCACGAACAGCGGCAAATACTTCGGCGTCTTCGCCCTCAGAGCGGACGGAAAGGCGGATCTCAGCAAGAACCTCGCGAGCGCGAACGCGGGGATCGTCAACATCCGCAGCGATTACGAGGCGTTCTTCCTGAAGGTGGACAGCTCCGGCTTCGCACTCCCGAACGCGGCGTTTACGATCTATATGCAGAACGGGACCTATGCGAACGGCTATCCGATCCTGAACCTCTGGTCCCGCGACGGCGAAAACTATCCGGAGCCGGTGAAGTCTGCCGACGGCACGACCGCGTTCAAGATGGCGAACGGCACGACGGTGCCCAAGGGCGTCGTCTATTTCCGCGAACTTCCGATCGGCACCTATTATCTCCTCGAGACAGCCTATCCCGAACGGAACGGCAGCAACCGCCGGACCTATTTCGTGGAGACCGACCGCGTCCTCCAGCTGGAGGTCAAAGGCCTCAGCGGATTCGTCCTGAGGGAGCTCCGGGATGACGGAACGTACGCGGAATGCGCGAAGAACGGCGACGACTATTACGTCGTGGACAACACGGAAGCGGTCTGCAAGCTGACGGACGGAGACGACAAGCTGCTCTACGAACGCGGACGGGACGGAACGACGCTGCTTCCGGCGATCTATGAGACGCTGGAGATCGGCTTCGACGCCTCCATGACCCATACTCTTTACAGAGCGAACGGCACGGCCGTTCCGAACGACGCGGCACTGAAGCTGAAGGTGCTGAAGGATCTCACCATGGATGCGCCGATCGTCTACGACAACGCCCATGCCCTGACCTTCACCACCGCCGAACGGACGGCATCGACGGGTGACCGCTATATCTTCTCGACGAACCGGACGACCGATACGGCCAGAGCCGAGATCAGACGGAACTACAACGAGAACACATCCGCGAACGCCAACGCGGGCGCGCTGCTCACCGTGGCGGACAACTCGAGCCTGACGCTCCAAAACATCAAACTCTCCGCCCAGAACTTCACCGGCCGCGCAGTCCACGTAACGGACCGCAGCACATTGTCCGTTCGCGACAATACCCTGCTCGACGGCTTTACCCAGATCGCGGCCTCCGACAGTACGGACGCCAATGACATAAGAGGCGGAGCCGTCCTTCTGGACGACCGGACAACGCTGATGGTGGACGGCGGAGCGACCAACCGGTCGGCCGTCTTCTCGAACAACACGGTCCGGAATGACCGGTCCGCCGGCTCGACCGCCGCGTACGGCGGCGCGATCGCTGTCGGAAAGGGCTGCGAGGTCTATCTCGAGAACGCCCAGTTCACCGGCAACACGGCGGCTGCCGCGGCGGGAGCCAGCTACGGCGGAGCGGTCTATACCGAAGCCGCGTCCGGAGACGAGACCGCGATCCTTCTGAACGTCAGCGTCCTCACCGGAAACAGCGCCGGGGAAGGCAGCGCCGTCTATGCGACGGATTCCGTCCGGATCACGATCACCGACGGATCCGTCTCGGGCAATACCGCCACCGCCGCGGAGGGCGGCGCCGTCAACGTGAAGGGCAGCTCCTCCGTCCTCTATGTCGGCGGAAGCGTGACGATCTTCGACAATCTGAAGGACGGCGCGGAGCGAAACGTCGTGCTGAGCGTCGATTCCAACAGCCTGATCCGGACGACGATCGACGGGCTTTCCAAGACCGCGAAGATCGGCGTTTATGTGATCGACGGAACGAACGGCGACCTGTTCCGCGACCACGGCCTCTCCGGAAAGCCGTTCGGCACCTTCATCAGCAGCGCGAATCTCCAGGCGTTCGTGAACGACCGCAACATCACCCTTTACGGCGTGAAGAACGAGATCGACGATGCGGATACCCTGATCTACTGGGTCCGCAAGGGCGTTTCGATCGCGTTCCGCAAGATCGACAGCTTCGGCTCCGCGCTCGCCGGCGCGACGTTCACCCTCTACACGGATGAAGCCTGTACGCGGCCCTTTGAGAAGGAGCCCGGCGTGGCGACGACCGCGGTATCCGCGGACGGAACGACCGTGAAGAAGCTCAACGGCGAGATCCTCACGGCCGGCACGGTCTACTTCGAGGACATTCCCGATGACGTGTACTACCTGAAGGAGACTGCCTCTCCCCAGAACTTCAAGGAGAACACCGGCGTCTATATCGTGCTCGTCGGCTCGGCCACGCTGGTAAGACCCGCGGCTGCGACCGGGACGATCCGGGCGAACAACGGCGTGCTTTCGAACGTCACCCAGGAGATGGTCAATGCCCAACAGACGCGGTACACGGCGGACAAGAGCGCGTACCTTCTGAATGAAGATCCCCAGTACGCCATCTTCCGGATCGACGGCGAGACCGGAAAGGCGACATCCGTTCCGGACATCGCCGCCTACGGCATCATGAACGTTCCCGCAGCGGAGCGCAAAACGATCCTGAAGAAGATCGATGCCCATACGTATGCGCCGCTTCCGGGTGCCGTGATCGACATCCTCGCGGCCGACCGTTCGCCGGTCGTTACCGGCGTCTCCTCCGGTGACGCCGGCGCGTTCTGGATCGGAACGCTTCCGTACGGAACGTATTATCTCCGCGAAACGGTCGTGCCCGAAGGCTACCGCCCGGTCAACGGACTGATCTCCGTCCGCGTCGATGAAAGCGACGTTACGGTCACGATGCCGTAACCGCGGCCCTTTTTCGGAAACGAAGCCCCTGCCGGAACGCAGACGCGTCCGGCAGGGTTTTTTCATTGCTTTTTTGCCTCGAAAGGAGTATACTGTATAAAACTCTTTTTTCGAACGAAGGAGACCTCCGCCGCCATGCGCACAGAGAAAAAGAAAACCCGTATCCGCGTAAACGGCAAGCGTCTCGCTGTGAGTATCCTTGTGCTTTTGCTGGCGGTTTCGGCCGTCATTTTTGTTGCGACGCGGATCGGCGACGCGATCCGTGAAAAGCGCGACGCGAACGTCCCGGACGGCCCGGATCCGGCCGTGAACGAGCCCTCGAACGGGACCGGAAGCGAAACGAACCCCGGCGGAAACGGCGGAACCGGAAACGATCCGAACGGCGGAACGGCTGCTCCCGATCCCGCGGAGACGGCCCGGACGTACGCGCTCGAGAACGGGGTCCTGATGCTCCTGAATAAAGACCATTCCGTCGACGAAGCCTACAAGGCGGCGGATCTGGTGTCTCTCGACGAAGCGATCTGCTGTTCCGACCGCCCTGCGGAGACCCATTTCCTCCGGGCGGAGGCCGCCGAGGCGTTCGCGAAGATGATCGCCGCGGCGAAGGCCGACGGGTTTGAGATCAAGGCGACGACCGCGTACCGCTCCTACGGCTACCAGAACGCGCTCTACACGAACTACGTCGCGAAATACGGCCAGGAGGAGGCCGACCGCTTCTCCGCGAAGCCCGGCACGAGCGAACACCAGTCCGGACTTGCCTCGGACATCTCCGCGGCGTCGGTCGACTGGGCTTTGACGAACAAATTCGGCGATACGAAGGAAGGCAAATGGATCGCCGCCCACTGCGCGGAGTACGGCTTCATCCTCCGCTACCCGAAGGAGAAGAGCGAGGAGCGCACCGGCTACATCTACGAACCGTGGCACGTCCGCTACGTGACCGTTCCCGTCGCGCAGGAGATCATGAACGACAAGCTCGTTCTCGAGGAATACCTTGAGAAATACCATATCACCCAGTAAAAGGAGAACGAACATGGCTGAATACTTCAAAGAACCGTCCCGCACCTTTAACGAGTACCTGCTGATCCCCGGCTATTCGTCGACCGAATGCACGCCCGCGAACGTCGATCTTTCGACGCCGCTCGTGAAATACCGCCCGGATACGGAAGAGTGCCCGCTCCGGATGAACATCCCGCTCGTTTCGGCCATCATGCAGTCCGTCTCCGGCGTGCGGATGGCGATTGCGCTCGCGCGGGAGGGCGGCGTCTCCTTCATCTTCGGCTCCCAGCCGGTCGAAAGCGAAGCGGAGATGGTCCGCCAGGTCAAGAGCTACAAAGCCGGCTTCGTTCCGAGCGATTCGAACGTGCGCCCGGACAGCACGCTTGAGGACATCCTCCGGCTGAAGGAAAAATCCGGCCATTCGACGGTCGCCGTGACCGAGGACGGCACCCAGTCCGGCAAGCTCGTCGGCATCGTCACGTCCCGCGACTACCGCATCACCCGCACCCCGATGGACGCGAAGGTCTCGTCGTTCATGACGCCGCTCGAAAAGCTGATCACGGCGGAGGAGGGCGTGACGCTTTCGGAAGCGAACGACATCCTCTGGGACCACAAACTCAACGCGCTGCCGATCCTCGACAAACAGGGGCGCCTCCTCTACTTCGTCTTCCGCAAGGACTACGAATCCCACAAGGAGAACCGCCTCGAGCTCCTCGACAGCGAAAAACGCTACATCGTCGGCGCCGGCATCAACTCCCGCGACTTCCGCGAGCGCGTTCCGGCTCTCGTCGACGCGGGCGCGGACGTGCTCTGCATCGACTCCTCGGAGGGATACTCCGCGTGGCAGGCTGAGACGCTCAAATGGATCCGCCAGCAGTACGGCGATACCGTCAAGGTCGGCGCCGGCAACGTCGTCGACGGCGAAGGGTTCCGCTTCCTCGCGGACGCCGGCGCGGACTTCGTGAAGATCGGCATCGGCGGCGGTTCGATCTGCATCACCCGCGAACAGAAAGGCATCGGCCGCGGCCAGGCGTCGGCCGTCATCGACGTCGCGGCGGAACGCGACAAGTATTACAGGGAGACCGGCGTGTACGTGCCGATCTGCTCCGACGGCGGCATCGTCTACGACTACCACATGACGCTCGCGCTCGCGATGGGCGCCGACTTCCTCATGCTCGGCCGCTACTTTGCGCGCTTCGACGAATCGCCGACCGCGAAGCTGAACATCAACGGAAACTACGTGAAGGAATACTGGGGCGAGGGCTCGAACCGCGCCCGCAACTGGCAGCGCTACGATATGGGCGGCGCCGGGAAACTGTCGTTCGAGGAGGGCGTCGACTCGTACGTGCCGTACGCCGGCACGCTGAAGGAGAACGTCACGACGTCCCTGAACAAGGTCCGCTCGACGATGTGCAACTGCGGTACGCTTACAATCCCCGAACTCCACAAGAACGCGCGCATGACGCTCGTCTCCGCGACGTCGATCGTCGAGGGCGGCGCCCACGACGTCATCCTCAAGGAGGCGCGGAACTCGATCAAATAAGCGATGAAAGACGTGATGACGGCGCCGTGACGGCCTGCGTGACGAACGCGACCGGTGAAGCGACCGCGGAAATGAAATACGCCCTGAGAGCCTCTGTAAGGCCGCTCAGGGCGTTTTTTTCGTATGGATGGAACCTTGCGTCAATCCGCCGCGTATCGCGCCGCGCCCGTCATCCCGGCGTCGTTGCCGAGCTCCGCGAGGCGGAGGTCCATGCGCTTCGAGGTGAGCTTCGGGAGGTCTGTGTAGGCGCCGCGGATGATATCGAGGAGGAACGGACCGGCCTTCGAGAGGCCGCCGCCGATGACGCAGACCGCGGGGTCGACCGTATAGCCGATGATGCAGAGCGCCTTGCCGAGGAAGGACATGCAGTACCGGAGCGTCCCGAGAGCGAGCGGATCGCCGGCCTTCGCGGCATCGCAGACGTCCTTCGCGGTGATCGCGGGAAGAGACGCGAGGACGGAAACCGCGGCGGGAGCGGGGGAGGGCGCTTCGCCGACGGATACGTCGGCCGAAACGGTCTCGAACGCGGCCGGAAGTCCCTCCGCGAGGAACTTCTTCGCGTACCTGGCGACGCCGTTCGCGGACGAGACCTGGTCGAGACAGCCGACCGCGCCGCAGCCGCAGGGCTCCGTTTCGTCGGGGTTGATGAGGATGTGGCCGATCTCGCCGCCGAGTCCGTGGGAGCCGCCGACGACCGAGCCGCCGATGACGATCCCCGCGCCGACGCCCGTTCCGAGGGTGACGCAGATCATGCTACCGGCGCCGCGCCCGGCGCCTTTCCACGCTTCGCCGAGCGCCGCCGCGTTCGCGTCGTTGAGGACGCGTACGGGGATCCCGAGGAGCGCTTCAAGCTCGCGCCCCGGCCGGCAGTCGCGGAAGCCGAGGTTCGGGATCGCCTCCGTATAGCCGCCGTCCTCGACGGGGCCGGGGACGCCGATCGCCGCCGCGCAGTCCGAAAGCGGGACGCCGTTCCGCTCCGCGAGCGCGCGAACGTGGTCCGCGATATCCGACAGGAGCGCGGCGCGGCCGCCTTCCCGCAGCGTGGGGAACTCCGTTTTATCGAGAAGCGTTCCGTCCTCCGTGAACAGTCCGGCCTTCGTCGCCGTTCCGCCGAGATCGATGCCGATGCGTGTCATTTCCGTACACCTCGTTTCCACCCTGTATTATACGGTCTTCCGGCCGGAAATGCCAGCCCCGATTCACCGGATCGCTTCGCCCGCAAAGGCGGTTTTTTGGAAATGGAATTGTGTGCAACCGCGCGCTGTGCTAAAATAAATGCAAAGCTTGGTTTTGATCGACTTGTCTACGATATACCGTTAATCTTCAGGAGGGACAGATCCATGAGAAATGTCATGTCCAGACGCGTTTTATCCGTTATCGTGACGCTCGCGATGATTCTTTCGCTGATGCCGTCAGCGGTCTTCGCGGGCATCGGTCCGAAGGTGTACACCAACGAAGATGATCCGAATAGGGGCTATGCCTATATCCGGCTCGGCGCCAAGGCACTTTTCGGACTCGACATCACCTGGACCGCAAACGTCGAACCGGTCAACGGCGAATATCTGTTGGAGCCGGCGAACGGCGGCTACTTAAAATACGACCTCGACACGAACACGATCTACATGGCCGGGGTCAACGAGCCCGATGAGGTCCTCGACATCAACATGATGGGCGACGACCTGGTGCTGTTCCTGGAGGGAACCAACACCCTCGGAGGCATCACCGTCTGGGGCGACCTGTGGGGCGGGTCTCTCCGCGTCAAGGGACATCCCAGCGGCGGTACGTTGAAACTCACGACGAAGGGCATCCACCTGGAGGGTGAGATGGCCGAAGCCGTTCTGTGCGTCGAAAAAGGCGTGACGATCGACGCCGTCAATACCTTCTACAAAAAAGACGAGAAAAGAGGCGCGATCTCGGTCTCCACGACCAATGCCGACCCCGGCATCGTCGTCTCCGGGATGATCGCGAAGGTCGACAGCGTGACGCCCGAGATCAACAAATACACGTCGTACCTCCCCTACGGCCACTACGAGGGCGATGAATGGGTAGGCGACGGCGCAAACGAAGTGCTCAACTACTACATCGGCGTGGGGGAAACGCCCTGCGACCATATCGTCATCTCCGATGACGGCACCGAGGTCGGCGACATCGTAACGCCTCC
>JAEEUO010000042.1 GCA_016286935.1 Bacillota bacterium
AGGAAATCGGCGATTTCGACGACTCCGTGGCGGTTGCCCCCGACTGGGCTCATCGGGCTCCGTTTATACCCGCGGAATTCCTTCGGCAGCTTCGCGTACGCGCGCTCGAGCTGAAACGCCTCCTTCCGCGACAGCGTCCGGTCCGTCCCGTCGCCCTCCTCGTCGATGAAGGCGAAGAGGCAGAACCCCGGTTCGAAGTCGTGGTCCTCCGAGACCGCGTCGTCGTAGCCGAGGCAGTCCGAGCCGCTTCCCGCGACGCCGACCGCGATCTTCCGCGCGAGTTCCGGAAACGCCGCGAGCATCTCCGCACCGTATTCGTCGTAATACGCTTTTGCCAGTTCCAATCCGTTCATTTCAGTTCTTCGGTGATCTGAGCCGCCCGTTCGCGCAGCTTCTTCGCCGTGAGGAAGTACCCGTAATACTCGAACGCCGGCGCGCAGGACTCGCAGCAGAACGCGTAGTATCCCGGCGCGATCGCGTCCGCGAGTTCCGGATGGGTCCCGGGATCCGCCGCGCCGAGCAGTTCTTCCGCGCGGTCGAGAAGCTGTTCGACCTTCTTGTCGGCCTTCTCGGGGCCGTGCTCGGCAACGACCGCGTCCGCGATGTTGAGGAGCGTCAGCGCCTGTTCCAGGATCCCGCCGGGCACGCCCTCCATCGCGGAGAGCGCCTTTTTGTAGCATTCGTGGGCCTCGCCGTACCGCCGGAGCGACACGAGCGAAAGCGCCATGTTGTTGTAGAGCCCGCCAAGCCGCGGATCGCCGCCCGTGAGGTTTTTCTCATAGATCGGCCGCGCCAGTTCGAACAGGTCGAGCGCCCGGTCGGGCATCCCGAACGCCTGGTAGACCGTCGCGCTGTTGACGTAGCAAGTCCCGCCCGAGACGGCGTCCCCGTAGCCGAGTTTCGGGATCATCCGGAGCGCTTCCTGCGCCGCCACACAGGCCTTCTCTTCGTCGCCGCGCTTGCGGTAGTAGCCCATCGTCTCGTTCCAGACGGCGAATTCGCCGCGCAGGTCGTTACCGAGCCGCGCTTCGCCGAGCCAGAACGCGAGGTGGCGCTCTGCGCCGGTCCAGTCCTTCTTCGCCTGGTATTCGTCGAGCTTTTCGATCACCCGCCGCACGTCGATCGACCGGACGGGTGCCGGGTCCTCGGGATCGCGCATGTCGAGCAGGCACCGCGGCTCCTCGTAATCCTCCGGGGAGAGCGTCCCCGCAGCCCTTGTCAGTTTGTTCGGATCGTCCATCGTTCGTTCTCCGCCGGAGCGCTATTCACCCGCGATCTGGACGTCCTTCACGAGGAACGCGAACGGCCCGTCGTACTTCTTCGACGTATAGCGGTCGGTCGTCGTCTCCATCGTCTTCTGGGCGTCGATGAGGCTTCCGCTGATCGAGAAGCCGGTGACCGGGACGGTCTTTTCGCCGTCGAACCAGTAGCCGAGGCGGACCTCGCCGCCGAAATCGCCGCTCAGGATGTCGACGTCGAAGCTCGAGAACATGACCGGCCAGATGACCGGCTTCTTGCGGAAGTCCTCGAACGACGCCGTTCCGGCGTTATCGCAGCTCGACTTTTCGTACGTGCCCGTCGGCTCGATGCCGAGGTATTCCGCGAACCGCTGGTCGCCGTGGATCGTGCGGAGCACGCCCTTTTCGAGCAGCGGACGGTCCTTCATCGGGACGCCCTCGAGGCTGTACGGCTCGGTCGCGCGGAGAGTCAGGTCGAGCGGATCGATTCCGGCGCCGGTGACGTCCTGGCCGATCTCCCACTGGGAGTAGTGGGAGTAGACCATCATCGCGGACGAACGCGCGCCGTAGAAGTCCATGAACTCCGCGGCGTTCTCGCCCGAGATCAGGACGTCGTACTTCCCGCTCGGGACGATCTTTTTCGCGACCGCGCGGTCGTTCACGAACGCAAGCGCCTCCGCGGCCTTCGCCTCGAGCGCGTTCTCCGCGAGCGTGTCGTATTCGAACAGGAAGAACATTTCGACGTCCTCCGGTTCCTTGACCTGGACGACGAATTCGCCGTTCACCGACGCCGTCTCCCACGAGACGTCCGTTCCCGCCGACGTCACGACGCGGACAGTACCGCGGTTTGCGAAGACCTCAAGCGAATTGAGGAACGAATCCGCGCGCGTATCGGCGCGGAACGCCGCCTTCGCCATCCGACCCGCGATCTCCGCGAGCGGCAGCTCGAAGAGCGGCCCTTCCTTCTTCACGAGCGGCGCCTTCACCGGCTTCGGGAGCCCGTACCCCGGGTTCATCGCGAACCCCGCGGCCGTGTAGGCGTCGCGGATATCGGAGACCATCTTCCCGTCGGAATACGACGCGAGCATCTTGATCGTGTTTTCGCCCGTCTTTCCGTCTTCGTTGCGGAAGACCGTGACGCGGTAGATTGTCGTATCCTTCGCGCGGCGCGTATCGAGCTGTTTCTTCACGAAGTAGAGCTCCGCGCCCTCGTTCTTCAGTTCGGCCACCGACCAGTCGCGGACGCCGGCCGTTTCGAGAGCATGCAGAATGCGTTTCATACAGTCTTTCATCGTTCTCTCCTCCTCAGCCGAGCTTGATCCTTGCCTTCATATACGGGCCGCCGTCGGAGACGATGCAGTACTCCTTATGGCCCTTTCCGCAGTACCCGGTCCCGCAGAGCTCGACGTCCTTCCCCATCATCGAGATCGACATCAGGAGGTCGGGCACGTACCCGGTCAGGACGATCGGGCTGTAGATCTTTCCGGTGAGCTTCCCGTCTTTGATCTCATACGCGTTCGAGACCATGCATTGGATACCCCAGTTCTTCGGATCCTCCATCCCCGACGTCGGGTTGTCGAGCAGGAAGCCGTAGTCGATCGACGCGATCATCTCGTCAAGCGTCGAGTCGCCGCCCTTGAAGTACGTATTCGTCATGCGCGTATAGGCTTTGTGGGCGTAGTTCTCGCGGCGGCCGTTTCCCGTCGGCGCGACGCCGAGGCGCCCCGCGGAGAGGTTGTCCGCGTAGCCGGAGACGAGGATGCCCTTGTCGATGACGAGCGTGTCCTGGGCGAGCGTCCCCTCGTGGTCGAAGAAGAACGTCGCGGTCTGGTTGCCCGAGGGGCCGTCGATCATCGTGACGAGGTCGGAGGCGACGCGCTTGCCGACGTATTCCATCGCCTTCGCGCGGTCCTTGACGAACATGTCCTCCTCGACGCCGTGGCCGAACGCCTCATGGACGATCATCCCCGTCACGCTCGGCGCGCAGACGCAGTCGTACTCGCCCGGCGGGATCGGTTCCGCGTCGAGCAGCTTCACGGCCGTCTCCGCGGCGATCCCGATCTTCTCCTCGATCGTGTCGAACACCTCCGCGCCGCCGCAGATCGAGCACGGCACGTAGTAGTCCTTGATCTTGTCGCCCTTCGCCGCAAGCGCGACGAGCGCGTAGTCCGTGTACATGCACGTCTGGTCGAGGTCGCGGTTCTTCGAGAGGAACAGCTCGCGGTACGAGTAATAGAGCGCGATCGCGTTGAAGTCGAGGATGCCTTCGTGGGCCATCCCCTTCTCGCGCACCTCGTTCAGCTTCGCGAGGATCGCCTCGTCGCCGAGCTCGCGCGGGTGGATCTTATATTCCGTCGCCTTCTTCAGGACGCACGGCTCGTCTGCGGGGATCGGCGTCGGAAGCGGCGTCACGCCCTCCGGCAGCGCCGCGTTTTGGGCCGCCATCCGCTCCCCGATCGTCTTTACGATCGCCGGGATCATCGACTCGTCGAATTCGTTGAACGCGTATTCGCAGCAACCGGTGTCGTCGAAGACGCGGACGCAGTAGCCCGAGCCGCCGGTGATCGAGTCGGTCGAGATCGACGGGCCGCTGCGGTTGAGCCGCCACGTGCGGGCGTCGTCCATCGCCGCGAACACGGACGCATAGCGGTACCGCCCGTCGAGTTCCGCAACGAGCCGCTTCAGCGCCGGCTTTACGGTATCGAGATGTTCAAACATATCGTTTCCTTTCTTCCGCTACAGCGTGTCGATGTAGCGGCACGCCGCGAGCGCCGCGATCGCGCCGTCGCCGCAGGCCGTCGTGACCTGGCGGATGAACTTCGAACGGCAGTCGCCGGCGACGTAGAGGCCGGGCGTCTTCGTCAGGCAGTCCTCGCCCGAATCGAAATAGCCGAACTTGTTGAGCTCCGCGAAGCCCTTGAAATCGTCTTTCTCGGGGATCAGGCCGATCGCCTCGAAGAAGCCGTCGCAGGGGTAGTCGGCCTCGACGTCCGTCGTCACGTCCTTCGCCGTGATCGCGGTGATCTTGCCGTTTTCGGTCTTGATGCCGGTGATCTTCATATTGACGTGCTTTTCGACGTTGTCATGGCTGAACAGGACTTCCTGGAGGCGCGCTTCGCCCGTGAACGTCGGGAGGTCCTGGAGCATGATGACCTTCTTGCACTTCCCGGCGAGCAGGATCGCTTCCTGAAGCGCGGAGTTGCCGCCGCCCGCGACGCAGACGGTCCGGTCGGTGTAGAAGTCGCCGTCGCACACGGCGCAGAACGAGATGCCCTCGCCGACGAGCTCCGTCTCGCCCGGAAGACCGAGCATGCGGTGCTTCACGCCGAGCGCGAGGATCACGGCGCGCGCTTCGAAATCGCCGCCGTATTCGGTATGGACCTTCCAGGCCGGCTTTCCGTCCGCCTCGAACGGGTCGAGCCCCGTCACGCGGTCGAGTTCGAGCTCCGCGCCCTGGGCGAGGATCTGCTCCATGAACTTATCGGCGAACTCGTTGCCCGAAAGGGACTGGAAGCCCGGGATGTTTTCGACCTTCGGGGAGAAGGTGATCTGGCCGCCGATGCCGCCTTTTTCGATGACAAGGGCGGATTTGCCGTTTCTCTGGCAGTACAGGGCCGCCGTCATACCGGCCGGGCCCGCGCCGACTACGATTACGTCATACATGTTTCTTACCTCACTGATCAAAAACGGGGCGCCTCGCGGCGCCCCGGACAACGTTGCACTAAGCCTGTTTCTTCGCAAGTTCGCCGAGATAACCGCGGATGTCGGACACGCCGCGGAACTTCTCGAAATCGGGTTTGTCGGCGTCGATCACGAGCGTCGGAGCCTGTTTGATGCCGTACTTCTCCACGAGATCGGCGTGCTCGTCCGCGAAGAGTTTCTGGTACGGAACGCCCGCCTTGTCGAGGAGCGCGGCGGCCATCTTGCAGTTCGGGCACGTCGGCGTCGCGAAGAGGATCGTCTTGCCGAGCGCGTTCACGACGTTGTTCAGCGCCGGAGCCGGGCCGAGGTCGTCCTTCGGCGCCTCTTCGAAGACGGGGCGCGCTTTCGGGCCGGTGTGGGTCAGGTGCGAACGGCCGATGTCGTAGACCTTGCGGTCCTTGAATTCCTGGGTCTTGCCGTCGTTCCAGTTCTGGACGGGGCGGTAGTAGCCGGTGATGCGGCTGTAGACCTCGGTCTTCTGGCCGCAGTGCGGGCAGGTGTACTGCTCGCCCGCGAGATAGCCGTGGTCCTTGCAGACGGAGTACGTCGGGCTCATCGTGTAGTACGGGAGCTTGTAGTTCTCCGCGATCTTGCGGACGAGGTTCGCGGCGGCCTTCCAGTCGGGCAGCTTCTCGCCGAGGAACGCGTGGAAGACCGTGCCGGAGGTGTAGAGCGTCTGGAGATCGTCCTGGATATCGAGGGCGCTGAAGATGTCCTCCGTATAGCCGACCGGGAGGTGGGACGAGTTCGTGTAGTACGGCGTGCCGTTCTCGTTCGCGGTGATGATGTCGGGATACTTTTCCTTGTCATGCTTCGCGAACCGGTACGTCGTCGATTCCGCCGGCGTCGCTTCGAGGTTGTAGAGGTCGCCGTACTGCTCCTGGTAGTCGGAGAGGCGCTCGCGCATGTGGTTGAGGACGTCGCGCGCAAAGGCCTGGGTCCGCGGATCGGTCATGTCGCAGCGGAGCCACTTCGCGTTCAGGCCGACCTCGTTCATGCCGATCAGGCCGATCGTCGAGAAGTGGTTGTCGAACGTGCCGAGGTACCGCTTCGTGTACGGATAGAGGCCCGCGTCGAGCAGGCGGGAGATGACGGTCCGCTTCGTCTTCAGCGAGCGAGCGGAGACGTCCATGAGGTGATCGAGCTTCGCATAGAAGTCCTTCTCGTTTTCCGCGAGATAGGCGATGCGCGGAAGGTTGATCGTCACGACGCCGACGGAGCCGGTCGATTCGCCGCTTCCGAAGAATCCGCCGGACTTCTTGCGCAGTTCGCGCAGGTCAAGGCGCAGACGGCAGCACATCGAACGGACGTCCGAGGGCTCCATGTCGGAGTTGATGTAGTTGGAGAAGTACGGGGTCCCGTATTTCGCGGTCATCTCGAAGAGGAGCTTGTTGTTTTCGGTCTCCTCCCACGAGAAGTCGCGGGTGATCGAATAGGTCGGGATCGGATACTGGAAGCCGCGGCCGTTCGCGTCGCCTTCGATCATGATCTCGATGAAGGCCTTGTTGACCATATCCATTTCCTTCTGGCAGTCGCCGTAGGTGAAGTCCAGTTCCTTTCCGCCGACGATCGCGGGGAGGTTCTTCAGGTCGTTCGGCACGGTCCAGTCGATCGTGACGTTCGTGAACGGCGCCTGCGTGCCCCAGCGGGACGGCGTGTTCACGCCGTAGATGAACGACTGGATGCACTGCTTGACCTCTTTCTGGGAGAGGTTGTCGACGCGGACGAACGGCGCGAGGTACGTGTCGAACGAGGAGAACGCCTGGGCGCCCGCCCATTCGTTCTGCATGATGCCGAGGAAGTTGACCATCTGGTTGCAGAGCGTCGAGAGGTGGGCCGCCGGGGAAGAGGTGATTTTCCCGGGGATCCCGCCGAGGCCTTCCTGGATGAGCTGTTTCAGCGACCAGCCCGCGCAGTAGCCGGTCAGCATCGAGAGGTCGTGGATGTGGATCGCGGCGGAGCGGTGGGCTTCGGCGATCTCGTTGTCGTAGACCTCGGAGAGCCAGTAGTTGGCTGTAATGGCGCCCGAATTCGAGAGGATCAGACCGCCGACGGAGTACGTCACGGTCGAATTCTCCTTCACGCGCCAGTCGTTGATCTTCAGATAGTTGTCGACGATGTCCTTGTAGTTGAGGAGCGCGGAGTTGACGTTGCGGACCTTTTCACGCTGTTTGCGGTAGAGGATGTAGGCCTTCGCGATGTCGGCGTATCCGGCTTCGGAGAGGACCTTTTCGACGCAGTCCTGGATCTGTTCGACCTGGATCAGGTTGTCCTTGATCAGCGGTTCGAACTCGGACGTGACGCGGAGCGCGAGCATGTCGATCGTGCTCGGGTGATACTGCTTGTTCTGGGCCTCGAAGGCCTTCGTGATGGCATCGCTGATCTTGCGGATGTTGAACTCAGCGATTTTTCCGTCCCTCTTGACGACTTGGTACATGATTTTCACCTCTTCTTATATGAAAAATGATATCTGGAACGAGTTTGCGGCAATCTCGTGCTTTTACAATGTATCAAAAACGCCCTTCTCTGTCAACATCTTGTGGTTTCCGAAATCTGGAAGCACAAAATACAGTATTTCCTGACAAATGCCCATTTTTCACGGCTTCCCGCTTTTTTTGGTTTTTTCTGCCTGATCCGCCGCCGGAATGTATACAAAAAAACGAAAAAAATACCCTGCGCGGGGCAGGGTATTCATTTTTGATTTAACGGGATCGTTCGGCAGAAGCCGCGGCTAACCCGTCGAAAAGCGCGTTTTCAGCGTCGGGGACGCGTCCGCCCTTCCGGCTTATTCGAGGCCTTCGACCTTCTTGTTGTACGAGTACTGCTCGGTCGGGAACGTGCCGTTCACGACCTCGTCGTGGTACTCGGTGAGGGCTTCGACGGCGATCTTGCCGACTTCGCAGTACTTCTTCGCGAACTTCGGGACCCAGTCGGTG
>JAEEUO010000043.1 GCA_016286935.1 Bacillota bacterium
TCCGACGAAGGAACAGTACGAACAGGCCATGCAGGAGCTGGGAGGTGAGCGCGATGCTTAAGTACAAGGGAACGCGCGCGGCGTTTACGACCGCCGTGATCGAGCTTGCGGAAAAGGATCCGCGCGTCATGTTCGTCTCCCCGGACGCTCTCAAGGCGATGCGGGCGACGGAATTCGGCGATAAATATCCCGACAGGACCGTGGAATGCGGCATCGGAGAACAGGGCGCCGTCGACGTCGCGGCGGGCCTCGCGGCCTGCGGCCAGCGCCCGTTCATCGGAACGTACGCGGGCTTCCTGACGCTCCGCGCGGCCGAACAGATGCGGACGTTCGTCGGCTATCCGAACCTGAACGTCAAGTTCTGCGGCGTGAACGCGGGCGTGTTCGGCGGTGAGCGCGAGGGCGTGACCCACCAGTTCTACGAAGACCTCGCCGTCGTTTCGGCGCTGCCGAACTATACGATCTTCTCCCCGGCCGACCCCGAACAGACCTATATGGCGACGCTTGCGGCGTACGAGATCGAAGGACCCGTCTACATCCGCGCGGGCTCCGGACGCGAGGTCAACGTCTATCCGGAGGACGCGCCGTGGGCAAAGGACGGCATTACGGTCTGGCGCGAATACGGAAACGACGCGGTCATCCTCTCGACGGGCCTGATCCTCGACCGCGCGATCGCTGCGGCGGACCTTTTGAAGGAACAGGGCGTGAACGTCACGATGGCCGACATCAACATCCTCTACGGAAAGGATGACCGCCGGATCGTCGAGACGCTGAAGAAGTCCGACTACGTCATCACCGTCGAGGACCACAACGTCAACGGCGGTCTCGGTTCGTACATCTGCGGCCTCGCCTGCGAGAAGGCCCCGCGGTACGTGAAGCGGATCGGCCTCACGACCTACGGCGAATCGGGCGCGGCGAAGGACGTCGCGGACGCCTACGGCTTCAGCCCCGAAGCGATCGCGAAGACCGTTCTGGAGACGATCGGAAAATAACGGAACAACGCGCGGGGAGACCCGCGCAGGAAGAAAAGAGGTATCGCATCATGGACAAAATCAAAGTCGCCGTCATCGGCGCAGGCGGGAAGATGGGTACGCGGACGTCGCGCAACCTGATCACGAAATTCCCCGATAAGTTCGACGTCAAGCTCGTCGAAACGTTCGCCCCGGCGGCGGAGCGCATCCGCGAACAGCTCGGCCGCGAGGTCGTTCCGGTACAGGAGGCGCTCAATTTCGCCGACGTCGTCGTGTTCGCCGTTCCCGACACGCTGATCAAGAAGCTGTCGGCGGAATACGTGCCGATGCTGACCCCCGGCACGACGTTCATCATCCTCGATCCGGCCGCTGCCGTCGCGAAGGAGCTGACGCTCCGCGACGACTGCACGTTCGCCGTGGCCCATCCCTGCCATCCGTCGTTCCTGAAATGGCAGAAGGAACAGGAAGCGTATCTCGACCGCTTCGGCGGCGAGGGCGGCCACCAGGACATCGTCATGTCCAAGATCCAGGGCGACGACATGAAGTTCGAACTCGCGCGCGAGACGGCGAAGTGCATGTACCGCGCGGACGAGGTCTTCGTGATGACGTCCGAACAGATCGCGTTCCTCGAGCCGACGCTCGTCGAAGTGCTCGGCGCCTGCTGCCTCCACGCGATGGCGGAGACGGTCGACGAAGCCGAAAAGCGCGGCATCCAGCGCGAAGCGGCCGTTTCGTTCCTGACCGGCCACATCCTCAACCTCAGCGCGAACTTCCTCGGCTATCTGCCCGGAAAGCCGCCCGTATCCGACGCCTGCAAGGTCGCAATCGGACTCGGCGACCGCCTCGTCCTCCGCGACGACTGGCGGAAGATCTGGGACGACGAGGTGCTCCAAAAGGTCATCGCGACGATGCTCCACCCGGAGAATCCCCAGATCTAAAAACAAACAAAAAGAGGCGGCCCCGTCCGGGGCCGCCGTTTTTACGCGCTATTTCCGGACCGCGGTCACGACCCGGTCGAGTCCCGCGAGGTCCCGGACGACGGTGACGCCGTCGAACGCGCCGCTCCCGTCCGCAAGGGCGGTGACGGCGCCTGCCTGGTCGCACCCGATCTCGAGCGCGAGAAGGCCGCCCGGCTTCAGGAACGCCGGCGCGTCGCGGAAGATGCGGACGTAGAAATCAAGTCCGTCCGGACCGCCGTCGAGCGCCATGCGCGGCTCGTGGTCCCTGACCTCCGGCCGGAGCGTTTCGAGAACGCCGGTCGCGATGTACGGCGGGTTCGAGACGATCACGTCGAACGGTTTTCTGGCTTCGCCGCTCCGTTTCCGCGGAAACGGCTCGAAGAGATCGCCCGAAACGAACTTCACGTCGGCGCCGTTCAGCGCGGCGTTTTCGCGGGCCAGCCGGAGCGCGTCCTCCGAGAGGTCGCTCGCGGTGACGCGGACCTTCTTTCCGAGCAGCTTCGCGAGGGAAACGGCGATGCAGCCGGAACCCGTGCACAGGTCCAGAAGCTCAAATCCGCCGAATGGCGGCTTTTTTTTGTCGAGAAGGGAAATTACCCGTTCAACGAGGATTTCGGTGTCCTGACGGGGAATCAGGGCCTCTGGAGAGGTTCTGAAGGGCAGCCCCATGAATTCCTGTCGGCCGGTGATGTGCTGGACGGGCGTTCCGCCCGCGCGGAGGTCCATCAGACGGAAAAACCCCTCGCACCGCGACTCGTCGAACGGGTCGCGCATGTGAAGGGTGACGTACGTCCGGTCGCACTCGAAGTAATACTCGAGCAGCGTTTCGGCGTCGGCTTCGGGGGAGGGGCTTCCGATCCCGCGGAAGCAGTTGACGGCCATATCGTACACGTCGCGGAGAAGCATCGGCATCAGGCGGGCTCCTTCGCTTCCAGCGGCGTATAGACGCCGTCCGTCGTGACGAAACCGTCGAACACGGCGGGCGCGTCCGGATCGGTGACGGCCTTGAGCGAGCAGATCGCGACCTCGAGCATCGAATCGTCCGGCTCCTTCGTCGTGATCTTCTGGGTCGCGAGGCCGGGGACGGACAGGAACTTCACGAGGGCGTTGTCGCTCCGCCCGGCCCACTGGAGCAGCTCATACGAGAGCCCTGCGACGACCGGGAGGCAGAGAAGGCGCGTCGCGATGCGGAACCACAGCGTCGGCCAGCCGAAGAACGCGTGGACGATCAGAGCGATCAGGATCGTGAAGACGAGAAAGCTCGTCCCGCACCGCGGGTGGAGTGTGAGGAAGCCGCGCGCGTTCGCGGGCGTGAGCTCGAGGCCGTTTTCGTAGCAGTGGATCGTCTTGTGTTCGGCGCCGTGGTACTGGAAGACGCGGCGGATCTCCTTCATGCGCGAGATCGCGGCGAGATACACGAGGAACACGGCGACGCGGACGAGGCTCTCCGCCAGATTGAGGAGGATCACGTTGTCCGTCACGCGCTTGAGGATGTTGACGACCCACGTCGGTCCGAGCACGAAGATGACGACCGTCAGAACGAGCGAGAGGAGCACGGAACTGTAGAGCATCACGTTCCACGCGCCTTTCTCGCCGAACGCCTTCACGAGGAACGCGGGCAGCTCGTCGCCGTCCGTTCCGTCCGCTTCCGCTCCGGTGCCGGAGAGGTCCTCCTCGAGGACGTCGGCCGACCAGAGGAGCGTCTTCGTTCCGCTGACGAGCGAGATGACGAACGCGACGACGCCGCGCACGATCGGGATCTTCTTCCACGCGGGAGCCTTCGCGATCGGCGAGATCTTCATGCGCATCCGGCCGTCGGGCAGGCGGACGGTGATGGCCTCGCGGTCGCTCCCGCGCATCATCACGCCCTCCATGACGGCCTGGCCGCCGCATTTCGTCGGACTGCAGTTTTTGATGAAGATTTTATCGAGATCCATTTAGATACCCTGTTTGTTGATGATCTTGCTGAGTTCCGCGTTGTCAGGGGTCTGGGAAATGAGGTACTTGAGCTTTTCGAACGTCTCCGTCACGCCGTGCTCGGTCGCTTCGAAGCGGACCTTCTTTGCGGCGGCGAGTTCCTCGGCCGGAAGGAGAAGGCTGTCGCGCTTCGTCATCGACTTTTCGAGGCGGATCGCGTTGACCGTTCCCGTTTCGGCGATCTTGCGCTCGAGATGGAGCTCCATGTTCGCGGTGCCGCGGAACTCCTCGAGGATGAAGTCGTCCGTGCGGGAGAGCGTTTCCGTTCCGGCAAGCGCGATGACCGTGATCGAGCCGCCTTCCTCCAGCTTCCGCGCGGAGCCGAAGAACGCCTTCGGACGCAGGAAGGCCGCGGGGTCGAGGCCGCCGGCGAGGACGCGCCCGGACGGCGGAACGACGTAGTTGTAGGCGCGGACGAGCCGCGTCAGGCTGTCGACGAGAACGACGACGTTGCGCTTGTGCTCCGCGAGGCGGCGCGCGCGCTCGAAGACGATCTCCGCGAGCTTGACCTGGATCTGGGGCGTTTCGTCAAAGCTGGAGCTCACGACGTCGCCCTTCACGGTGCGGTCGAGATCGGTGATCTCCTCGGGCCGTTCGGCGACGAGCAGGACGATCACCTCGCAGTCGGGATAGTTTTCGCAGACGGACATCGCCATCATCTTCAGGAGGTCCGTCTTTCCGCTCTTCGGCGGAGCGGCGATGATGCCGCGCGAGCCCTTGCCGATTGGCGTGAGGAGGTCGATCATGCGGAGCGTCGGGTTCGTCTCAAATTCGCCGGACGCGAGCCGGAGCTGTTCGGTCGGATACGTCGCGGTCAGCTGCTCGAAATCGGTGCGCCGCATCGCGATGCCCGGTTCGTCGCCGTTGATCTCGCGGATGAACAGGATCGCGCCGAACCGCTCCTCGGCGTCGGGCTTGCGGATGATGCCTTTGACCTTGTCGCCGGTCTTGAGGTTGAAGCGGCGGATCTGGATCTGGGAGACGTAGACGTCCTTGTCGGAGGAGCGGAAGCGGTCGAAGCGGAGGAAGCCGTAGCCGGAATCGGTCACCTCGAGGATGCCCTCGACCTCCGGACGGTCTTCGGTCGGCGCGTACGCGCGCGGCCGGTTCGGGTCATACGGGCGCGCGTCGCGCGAATCGGGGGAAAGGAACCGGCGGCGCTGGAGGAAGTGCGGGGCGGAATCCTCGTATTCAGGTTCGGGAACGGCCGGCTTCTCGGGAGCCTTCGGCTCGGGGAAGTTGTCCTGGATCGTTTCGCCAAACGGCTCCGCGGCGATGTTCTCGGCGCGGCGGAAGCGCATCTGACCGGACTTTCCGAACGCGGATTCGGTCAGAAGGAAGGAGGGCGCCTCGTCGAGGAGGCCGTCGCTGTCGCGGTCGACCTCGGGAGCCGGCTCGCCCTCGGAGAGCGTTTCGGTTTCGGCGGCGAGCTGGGCGGCTTCGGCTTTTTTGATGCGGCGGACGATCCGCGTCTCTGCCTTGACCTCCTCGAGCGCCTGCTTGGCGTCCTCGGGAAGGAGCGCCTCGAGAATGTCCTTCTTCTTCATTTCATCGGCGTTTTTGATACCGAACGCCTTCGCGATCTCGCGCAGTTCCGCGACCTTCTTGCTCTTCAGAAGAACCGCCTGCTCTTTCGTGATGTTTGCCATGATGTCCTCCTAGTTGTTTGCCAGTTCGACAAGCGTCGCGCCGTCTGCGAGAAAGGCAATGGATTGGTTTGTTGCAATCGAACCGGTGACGGAGACGCCGTCAGCCGCGGGATTGATGTAGTACTTGACCGTCGTTCCGGCTTCGTCCGGAAGCACGATCGAGAGAAGCTGATAGCCGAACGCGTCCGCCTCGCGGATCGCGACGATCCGTCCGGTGCCGCTGACGATGCGGGTGTCGATGCGGATCTGGCTGTCGACGTCCGTCGAGAACAGGATCACGTCGCCGTTCCGGACTGCCGCGAACCCGTCGGGGTCGACTGCGCCGTTGACGAGCACGGTGCCGCCGCCGTAATAGTAATACTTCGCGTTGCCGATGCGGAACGTCACGATCTCCGCTTCAGCGTCCGAGCGGGCGGTGACGACGCCCTCCGCGGAGGTGAAGCCCGGTTCGGTCAGCGTGTGTTTCGGGCGGTCGAATACGTTCGTGCAGATGACGGCGAATTCGACGCGCGTCAGCGTGCGCTTCGGATCGAAGTGGTACGTCCCGTCGGGCTCGCCGATGCCTTCGATGATGCCGATGCGCGTGAGGAGCGCGAGGTACGGCGCCGCGACGGACGAAACGTCATCGGCGTCGGTGTAGGTGAGCGAGAAGACCGATCCCTCCGCCTTCGCGTACCGCTTCCAGAGCGCGCGGCCGACCCATGTGATGACCTCCTCGCGGGAGGCGGGGTTCGACACGAACGCGAGGCCGGTCTTCTCCGGATCGGACGGTTCCATGAAGAGCAGCGCCTCCTCGGAGGTGAGGAAGCCGTTCTCCAGCGCGTACGAAACGTACGGATACGCCCATTCGGCGATGTTGGCGGCCGTGAGCGTCTCCGCCCACTTTTCGGACAGCGCGGCGGAAGACGGATCGAAGGCCGGATAACCGAGCATCGCCCTTGAGATCGTGTTGACGATCATCGTGACGGCTTCCTGCTTCGTGACGTCGTTGCGCGGAAGGAAGATCCGCGTTCCGCCGGGCTGCTCGTATCCTTCGATGATCCCTTCCCGCGCGGCCGTGTCGATGTAGGACCAGCCCCAGTAGGACGCGTTGTCGGGCTGATACGGGTCGAACTGATCGGTGAAGTCGGAGGCCGAGACACCGAAAACAGGCGTCGCCGCCGGGAAAACGAGCAGGCAAACGCACACAAGACAAAGGATTGTTTTCAGACGGTTTCGCATCATCGGTCCGGAAAGAACAGAGAAGATAACGGATGAAAGAACGGCGGAAAAAGGCGGATGTTACTGGGCGGAGCCGGGATCGGATCCGGACCCGAGGTAGATCTGTTTGATGAGCTCGACGATCTCCTCAGGCTTCGGGTAGACGTACCACGGTTCGACCTCCTGGAAGGTGCTCGGCATCGTGTAGGTCGAGAGGCTTTCCGCGGAGAGGCTCTTGATCTGGGAGACGATCCGTGAGACGAGGCCCCAGCTGATGTCGGTCGATTCGAGGTTGTTGACGACGACGCGCGCGACCTTGAGGAGGTCGGATTTCAGCGCCTGGCGGAAGACCTCCTTCAGGAAGTCCTGCTGGACGTTGATGCGTCCGAGGTCGCCGGTGGTGTAGCCGGAGCGGAAGCGGAGAAGCTTGACCGCGTCGTCGCCGTCGAAGTGGTAGAGGCCTTTTTTGAAGTGGATCGAAAGCGGAGGCGTATCGTACGGATCGTCGTAGTCCATGTCCTGGGGAACGACGAAATCGACGCCGCCGATCGCGTTGATGATGTCGCGGACGCTGTTGAAATTGACGACCGCGTAGTAGTTGATCGGGATGCCCTGAAGGATGTCGCGGACCGCCTTGGCGATCGCGATCGGATCCTTGTTCTCACCCTTGGAGTTCTTGCCGGACGTGTGGTAGACGGAGTTGATCTTGAAGAACGCGGCGCTCGAGAACCCTTCGCGGTAGTAGTACGTATCCCGCGGGATCGAGATCAGGTCGATGTCGTTCGTGTTCAGGTCGTAGCTGGCGAGGATGATGACGTCCGTCAGGCCCTGGTTCACGCCGAGGACGAGGACGTTGACGCGTTCGGCCTCGGTGAACGTCTCGAACAGCGGGCTGTCGGAGGGCACGAGCGTTCCGATCTCGTCCATGATGGTGTGTTCGGTCCCCGGAAAGATCGGGTTGTCGTTGCCGGGACGGAGCGTATAGCGCACGTACGTCAAAAGCGCCGTCGCGATCAAAAGCGCCACAAGAAAAACGATGAGGAAAGGTTTTATATATTTCGTAATGTTCGACATATCGGTATCGGTGAA
>JAEEUO010000044.1 GCA_016286935.1 Bacillota bacterium
TGTGATCGGTGCTTATATCGCCGGGATCGCAGCCGTGATCGGCGGTGATTATGAGCGCGTCGCCTTCTCTCATGCCGGATACGAAACCGGGCAGCCATTCATCGAATGCGGCTATGGCTTTCGCATAGCCGTCTGCGTCGTTGCGGTGTCCGTATAGCATATCGAAATCCACGAGGTTCACAAAGCACAGACCGTTGAAATCGCGTTTCTGCAATTCGAGCGCCGCCGCCATTCCCTCTGTATTGTTGTGAGTGACGACCGCTTCGGTCACGCCGCGCGAGGCGAAGATATCGCGTATCTTGCCGACCGAGATCACGTCGCGCCCGGCTTTTTTCAACTCGTCGAGAAGCGTCGTACCGGTCGGTTCGAGCGAAAAATCGCGGCGGTTCTCCGTACGGTAAAACCCGCCCGGTCCGCCTTTGAAAGGTCTCGCGATAACTCTGCCGACGGCGTGTCTGCCTTTAAGTATGCTTCTCGCTTTGCGGCAAATATCATAAAGCTCTTCAACGGGGACGATATCTTCATGCGCCGCGATCTGAAATACGCTGTCCGCGCTCGTGTAGACGATCAGCTTGCCCGTCTTCATGTGCTCTTCGCCGTATTCTTCAATGACCTTTGTGCCCGAATACGGCAGGTTGCAGAGCACTCCGCGGCCGACGGATGCCGAAAACGCCGCGATCACGTCGTCGGGAAAACCGTGCGGATACGTCGGCATCGGTGAAGGCGAGATAAGTCCCGCTATTTCCCAGTGCCCGATCGTCGTGTCTTTGCCCGCCGACGCTTCGCGCAGTCTGCCGACCGCGCCGTAATGACCGGCAAAGCCGGACAGAAAATCGACGCCTTCAATATCGCATAGCCCCGCTTTTTTTAAGTTATCGATCCTGAAATGATCCGAACGTGATATCGAGCGGAGGGTATTTGTCCCGACGTCGCCGAATCTGTCGGCATCCGGCTCCGCGCCTATGCCGAAACTGTCGAGAACTATCAGAAATACGCGCTTCATCACGTCGTTGCAACGCGGAGCGCGAGCTCCATCATATCGGTGAAGGTGTTCTGGCGTTCTTCGGCGCTCGTCGATTCGCCCGTGACGAGGCTGTCGGATATCGTGAAAACGCCGAGAGCGTGCTTGCCGGCGCGCGCCGCGTTCATATAAAGCGCCGCGCTCTCCATCTCGACCGCTAAAACGCCCATTTTTCTCCACAGCGCCGCCGATCTCATATTTTCCGGCAGATCGCCGTCGTCGCCGTAAAAGCGGTCGGACGACAGAACGTTGCCGACGTGGTAAGAAAGCTTCATTTCGTCGGCGAATTTTACCGCTTTGGAGAGCAGACCGAAATCGGCGATCGGAGCGTACGCGCCCGGCAGACGGAACTGCGCCGCGTAATTCGAATCGGTGCAGGCGCCTTCGGCCATTACTATCTCGCGCACCTTCACGTCGGCCGTCATCGCTCCGGCGGAGCCGACTCTTATGACGTTCGACACGCCGAAGAAATTGAACAGCTCGTAAGAATAAATACCTATCGAAGGCATACCCATACCGCTCGCCATGACCGATACCGGCACGCCGTTATATTTACCTGTATAACCCTGTATGCCTCTTACGTTGTTGACGAGCTTCGCGCCGGTCAGGAAATTTTCCGCTACGACTTTCGAGCGCAGAGGATCGCCCGGCATAAGCACGGTATCGGCGAAATCCTCAGGGGCCGCGTTTATGTGAGGAGTCGGATAATTCATATTTTTCTCCTATCAATAACCCGAGTCTTCGGGCATATTTTTGACTATTTTGACTATTCTGCTCGTGCCGAGACGCATAGCGCCGAGATTAATGAAATCTTCCGCGTCCTGCAGCGACGAGATTCCGCCGGCGGCTTTGATCTTCAGATGAGGAGCAACGTGAGCGGCGAAGAGCGCGACGTCTTCTTTAGTCGCTCCGCCTTTTGAAAAGCCGGTCGAGGTCTTGATGTAATCCGCGCCCGATTCGGAGACGATCTCGCACATTTTAATTTTTTCTTCGTCTGTGAGCAGGCACGTCTCTATTATGACTTTGAGGATCTTATCGCCGCATACGGCTTTTATCGCTCTTATCTCACCGAGCAGCGCGTCGTATTTTTTGTCTTTCAGCCAGCCGACGTTGATGACCATATCGATCTCGCTCGCGCCGTCCCGGACGGCCTCGCCCGCCTCGAACACCTTCACGGCGGTCGTGCAGTAGCCGTTCGGGAAGCCGATGACGGTGCAGATCGGCAGGACGCGGCCGTTCTTCGCGGGGTGTTTCGCCGCGTAGTCCGCCGCCTGCTTCACGAAGGACGGCGGGATGCAGACGGACGCGCAGCCGTAGCGGATCGCGTCGTCGACGAGCGCGCGGATCTCCTTCCACGTCGCTTCGGGAGCAAGCAGGGTGTGGTCGCACGCCGCGAGGATCTTTTCGGTTTCCATAAGGTTTACCCCTTTCGTTCTATTCCGCCGGGACGGGTTCCGCCGCGGGTGTCGCGCGGTTCTCCTCCCAGGCGGCCGAGATCGCGTCGTCTTCGTACTGGCGCGACCAGAGTTTGTAGTAGTGGCCCTTCTTCGCGATCAGGTCGTCGTGGCGGCCCTGCTCGACGATCTTTCCGGCGTCGACGACGAGGATGATGTCGGCGTTGCGGATCGTCGAGAGGCGGTGGGCGATGACGATCGACGTCCGCCCGCGGATGACCGTATCGATCGCGGCCTGGATCTTCTGTTCGGTGATCGTGTCGACGGAGGCGGTGGCCTCGTCGAGGACCATGATCTTCGGATCGGCCAGGATCGCCCGCGCGAAGGAGATCAGCTGTTTCTCGCCCGTCGAGAGCATGTCGCCGCCCTCGCCGACGTCCGAATCGAGCCCCTTCTCGAGCTTCGCGATGACGTTCTCCGCGGAAACGAGGCGGATCGCCCGGTCGATCTCCTCCGCGGTCGCGTTTTCGTTCGCGTAGAGGAGGTTGTCGCGGATCGTTCCGGAGAAGAGGTGGGGCGTCTGGAGGACGTAGCCGAGCGCGGAGTGGAGCCAGAGCTGGGACCGTTCGCGCGCGTCTTTGCCGTCGATCAGGACCTGTCCCCTCGTCGGCTCGTAGAACCGGCAGATCAGGTTCGCGAGCGTCGATTTTCCGGCGCCCGTCTCGCCGACGATCGCCACGTTCGTGCCGAACGGGATCTTGAGGTTGAAGTGTTCGAGGATGTATTCGTCGCCGTCGGGGTACTTGAAGTCGACGTCGCGGAATTCGATGTCGCCGCGGATCGGTTCCCAGTTTTCGCGCTTCGGTTCAAACGCGTCGCCGTATTTTTCGACGACTTCGGGCGTATCGGTGACCGAGGGCTTCGTCTCCATCAGCTTCGTGTAGCGGACGATGTTGACCTCGCCCTGGACGAAGATCGCGAGCGTCTCGATCAGCCAGCGGACGGGCTCCATCAGCCCCTGCGCGTAGCTCATGAAGAGCGAGAACGTGCCGACCTCCTCCGCCGCGATCACGCCGCCCTTCCACAGGACGATCGCGAGCGCGCACGACGAGGCCATGTTCGTCACGGCCGCGAAGACGCCGCGCTGGCGGGCCGATTCGACGGCCTTCGACCGCATGTTCGTCGTCTCGGCGCGGAAATCCTCCTCGATCTTCTTCTCGATGACGAGCGATTTGATCGTCTTCGCGCCGGTGATGCCTTCGTTGAAGTGGCCCGTGATCTTCGAGTTGATCTCGCGCACCTCGCGGTGGAGCTCGAAGAGGCGGCCGGTGAAGAGCGAGTAGAACAGCGCGATGACCGGGAGGATGATCAGGATCAGGAGCGTCAGCCTCGGATTGATCGAGAGCATGACGCCGACCGCGCCGACGATGTAGAGCAGGAAGACGCACGTGTCGTTGATCTGCCACGTGAAGAGGTCGCCGATGTACTCCGTGTCGGACATGACGCGGGAGTGGATGTAGCCGACGGCGTTCTGGTTGTAGTAGTCGAAGCTGAGCTCCTGGAGGTGGCGGAACGCGTCGTTCCGCATGTCGCGCATCATCCGGAGCTGGGAGGCCATGAGGACCTTGATGCAGTAGTAGTTGACGATCGCCTGGACGCCGATCATGACGACGAAGAGCGTGATGAACCAGACGAGCGTATCGAGCGTCCGCTCGCCGACGTAGTGGTTCAGCGCGTACCGCTGGAAGATCGGACGGGCGACGTCGACGACGGCGGAGATGACGTTCGTCCAGATGATGACCCAGACCGTCTTCCGGTAGCGGCGGATCAGCGGCATCATCTTCGGGATCCCGAAGAACGGGAGGCCTTCTTCTTTTTTCTTCCGGTTCATCGCGCCACCTCCTTTCCGCCGGTTCCGGGTGCGGTGATGTGGCGCCCTTCGCGGACGCCGGACTGGATCTCGTAGATCCGCTGGTAGATGCCGCCGTTCGACTTCAGCTCATCCGGCGTTCCCTGCTCGGTGATCCGGCCGTTTTCGAGCACGATGATCCGGTCCGCCTTCGAGAGCGTCGTGATGCGGTGGGAGATCAGGATGATCGTCGCGGTGCCGAAGCGTTCCTGCAGCGCGGAGCGGATCTTCGCGTCGGTCTCGGTATCGACGGCGGAGAGCGAATCGTCGAAGATCATGATCGGCGCGTTCTTCGTCAGGGCGCGCGCGATCGCGGCGCGCTGCTTCTGGCCGCCCGAAAGCGTCACGCCGCGTTCGCCGACGAACGTGTCGTAGGACTGGGTGAACTTCGTGACGGTATCGTCGAGGCAGGCCGCCTGGGCGGCGCTGCGGATCTCCTCGAGCGTGATCCCCTCGGAGGCGATGCCGATGTTCTCGGAGATCGTGCGCGAGAAGAGGAACGGCTCCTGGAGGACCATCGAGATGTTGTCGCGCAGGTAGTCGGAGCGGATGTCGCGGATGTCCGTGTCGCCGATGCGGATCGTGCCGCAGCCCGGTTCGAGGTCGTACATCCGGTCGAGCAGGAGCATCAGGGTCGACTTGCCGGAGCCCGTTCCGCCGAGGATGCCGAGCGTCGTTCCGGCCTTGATGTCGAACGAGATGTCGTGGAGGATGTCGGGGCAGTTCTCGTACGCGAAGGTGATGTGTTCGAAATGGATGTCGCGGTCCATCGGCGCTTCGCCGGCGCCCTCGCGGTCCTTCTCCTCCTCCGCGTCCATGATGTAGCCGATGCGGCCGATCGAGACGCCCGCCTTCGACATCTCGGAGATCATGCGGCCGAGCATGCGGATCGGGCGGATGAGCATGGAGTTGTAGGAGATGAACGCGACGTATTCGCCGGGGGTCATGCGGTCGTGGATCGCGAAGACCGCGCCGAAGACGAACACGAGCAGGATCTGGACGCCCGAGAGGAAGTCCTGGGTCGAGAAGAACCGGCCGAGGAGCCTGCCCATCTTCACCCAGAGGGACGTGTAGTACTCGTTCTGTTTTTCGAAGCGGTCCGTCTCCGCCTTCTCGCGGCCGAACGCGCGGACGACGCGGACGCCGGTCAGGTTCTCCTGGACCATCGCGGAGACCTTGCCCTCGTTTTCGTCGCAGTCGCGGAAGCCCGCGTCCATCTGTTTGCGGAAGAGGACCGAGTAGAGCAGGATGAACGGCAGCGGCACGATCGAGATCAGCGTCAGGCCCGTGTTCATCGAGAACATGAAGTAGAGCGAGAGGACGAGATAGACCGAGATGCGCAGGACGCTCGTCAGCTGTTCCGCGACGAAGCGGCGCACGCGGTCGACGTCGGATGTGCAGCGCTGGATGATGTCGCCGGTGTGGTTCTTCATGTGCCACGAGAACGGCAGGCGCTCGATGTGGCCGAAGAGCGTGTCGCGCATCGTCTTCACGAGCGTCTCGGAGGCCTTCGTCCCGATGACGGTCGAGCAGTACGACGCGGCGACGCGGAGCAGCGCGACGGCGAGGATGGCGGCCGCCATGATCCAGAGGTGTTGTCCGAGGTACGCGAAACCGCCGATCCGGTCAACGAGATCGTTGACCCAGACCGGGAATTCGGAAGGCTTGCCGCCGATCGCGTTGTCGATCGCCGCGCGGATGATCTGGGGATCGAGCATGTCCGCGAGCGAGGAAACGGCCGACGCGAGGATGCTTCCGAGGAAGAGGTATTTGCTCCCCTTCAGGAATCTCCAGATCAGCTTCGCGTTTCCCTTGCGGACGCCCCGCTTCGCCTGCTGTTCGGTTGTCTGTTCGTTGTTTGGCATAAGATGTCGATCGTCACTTTCGTATTCTTTATTGTTCGTCGTCCGGAACGCGTACGAAGACGAGGCCGCGGCAGTCTTCATCGGGAGCGCCCTCCCAGCGGAGGACGGCCTCCTTCAGGAGCGCGTCGTCACCCCGTTCGAGGGTGAACCAGCCGCGTTCGTGTTCCGAGACGACCGTTTCGGTGTAGACGTTGTCTTCGCCGATCCTCCCGGTCCGCTTCACGCCGTCCTCGTAGACGAGGTGGCCGGCGGAGTCGAACCGCGCCGTCATCGACCAGTTTACCGTCTCGGTCGGGGAGAGCAGGCGGTTGATCATCACGTAGACGGAGGAGCCGAGCGTGCCGACGTACATCGCGGCATCGTCATCGTCTCCGGCCGCGTAGTTCCCCTCCAGAAGGACGTAGTCCGTCCCGTTCGGGATCGTCGCGGCGGCAAGGACGTTCAGGACGTCGCGCACGCGCTCGTACGTCACGTCGGCGGCTTCGGCCGTCACGACGTACTGGACGCCGTCCGCGAGCCACCGCATCGTCACGAACCCGTCGCCCTCGTATACCGAAGGCCGCTCGGACAGTTCGTCGTTCGCGAAGACCGTTTCGCCGCCGGCCCAGATGCCGGAGATGTCCTCGGTCCGCTTCGACGCGCGGCACGTAAAGGCGATCCCGTCCCACGTGAAGCGGTAGTCCGCGAGATCGCCGCCGATCACGAAGTATTTCGTGTCGGAGACGGACAGAAGGGCCGGCTCGAAGAGCCGCGTTCCGCAAACGCCGTTGATCTCCTCTATCGTGTTGTATGCGACCATCGGATTGATCACGTCCCCGTCACCTCCGTTCCCGTTATTCGGTTGTTTCGTGCAGGCCGCGCACGACGCGAGAAGCGCCAGGGCGGCGAGCAGAGCAAGGATCCGTTTCATCATGTTTCATGCAATAGCAAAGACAGGCGCAAAATACGCCTTATATAGTATACACGAAAGCCCTGCCGTATGCACGCACTTTTCTTCGGGAAAAGCGGGAAAAATCAACGGTTTTCCCGTTGCCACCGGCCGCTCTTTCGGTTATAATGTAGGCGAAGCGGACTATTATTTTCCTACACTTGCTATATGGGATTCCGGACGTCTGTGCGCGCGTTATGTCAGGCCGCCTCGTATCAGTGGAAGACAGAGGCCGCAAGCAGGAGACCCACCTGTCCATGACAGGGAAAAGCAATCGTCCGCTTCTTTTTTCTTGACGAAACGCGGCCTGCGGACCGCCGGCCGCGAACGGAGGACCTGTATGAAAAAACCGAACCTGACGAAGACCGCGCTCCTGTACGACGCGAAGTTTCTGAAGCTGTACGAGGCCGATTACGACAACGGCGCGCGCTACGTCGTCACCGGACGCCGCGTCGAGGAGGACCTGCTCCTCAAGAAGAGCGAGAAGGAGATCAAAAAAGAATACCCCGACGCCGTGACGTGCATCGTCGTCGTGAAGATGCCGCGGAAGGCGCCGAAGCTTCTGCTCCAGTACGAGTACCGCTACCCCGCGGGAACGTTCCTCCTCTCCCCGCCGGCCGGCCTGATCGATCAGAGCGACCGCGAAGGCCTCTCGCGCGAGGAC
>JAEEUO010000045.1 GCA_016286935.1 Bacillota bacterium
CACGACCATCTTGTTGGAGCCTGCGGGTTCCTTTGCCTCGGGGATGTCAGAGGCCGAGAGGCCTGTCGGATAGAAGACCGCGGAGTCGTTGACGAAATAGACGTTCTCCCAGTTCTCTTCGTCATATTCGCTTGCGGTGACGAAGAACCTGACCTCGTCGGGCTCCTCGACGCCTATCATCTCAAGGGTGTCGGACCCGATGTAGAGCGTGTCGGTGACGGTCTCTCCCGGAGCCGTGTCGCCGTAGAAGAAGCAGCTGATGTTCCATCCGTTGACGCTTGCGCTGTTGATATCTACGGTGAGGTTCTTGTCAGCGGTGTTGTTGGTCGCCGCGATCTCGAAGTACGGGGCGCCCCATTCGTCGGCTCCGCCGTTCAGTACGGTCAGGGTAAGGAATTCGTCGTCGTAGATGACTTCGTCGTGGACGTCATATTCGATGGGCTCCACGGTTCCCCATGAGAACATATCCTCGCCCCAGTCTTCGTCAAGGCCGAGGTCCTCTTCGTCGATGCTGTCGAGTGCTTTGACCATGTTGCTGGTCAGGATGTTGGCCATGTCTTCGGTCATCTCCTTGACCTTCCATTCCTTGCCGTCCTTCTGCAGCGCGAAGTTTACGCTCGCGGTGGTGTCGGGCAGCTCGACCGGGGACTTCTGCATGATCATGTCGGTCATCATCTCTTCTGCTTCTTCGTCGGACATCTCCACGCCCGAGAACATTATCTCGAAGAGCTTGGCGAACAGTTCCTTCATCAGGTCCTTGACGAATTCGGTAGAGTCCTTGAACTTGAACTCGACGGGCACGGTGGCGCTGTCGCCGTTCACGGTCGCCTTTCCTACGGTGTAGGTCATGAGAGCGGCGCAGGACTTCATGTAGTCAACAAGGCCCGACATCTCTTCGGCCTCTTCGCCTATGATCTGGTCCTCGTCCAGCTTGTTGATGAGATTGCCCTGCATTCCGTCGAAGTCGAAGGCCTTCATGCTGTCGCAGAACGCCTTGACGGTGTCTTCGGGCTTGGGCCCGCCGCATGCGGTGAGTCCGAAGACCATCACCAGCACGAGCAGTATGCTCAGTATCTTCTTCATTGTGTTCCTCCTTATCGTTTCACCCGGCCGCCGGCGCGGGGAATTGCTGCAATAAAAACAACCTTATGATAACATATAACATAAACGTAGGCAAAGACTTATGACCGATCCACGATTCCTTACACCTTTGCGGCAAAATTCGGCCGGAGCCTGCGAAAAAGGCTCCGCCGGGCGCGTTTTCTCGCTCACTCACCACTTTGCAGTCAAATTAGGCGTTTTTGCCCGATAATAACTGCATTTTTTGTTTTTCAGCGCGAAAAGAAGGGGTATCCGGGTGATCGTAAAAGATCTAAGGGCTGGATTTGTGACCGCGACGCGGCTGCCGCTGCCGAAAAGGCGTGCGGGGACCGGTCCAGGCATGAAAAAGAAGAGTGATCATTGCCCGGAAACAGGCTGATACCGGAAAATGCAGTCAAAAAGTATTATAAAACTGAAAAATGACTGCAAAAGACTGTTGAGGATAAAGAAAATACCCCGTAGGGGTATGCGTGGAGGGAAAATCCAAGTGTTTTGCTTTGCAGAGGTCTATACTCGGAGGGGAAAATCCAAGTGTTTTGCAGAGGGGTAAGCCCGAAGGGATAAATCGAGAGTCGTCGTGCCGGAGCCGGACGCTCCGAATATATAAACGACCTGTTTTTTCATGTCATTCCCCGTCATCCGGCAAGGTATCATTGTCGTCGCCCTGAAGGTCTTCTTCATCGGGCAGGCCTTCGTTGAGCAGGCGGTTGTACTTTTCGTTGTAATACTCCGCGACCTTCTTTTCGCGGTATCTTTCGAACTCGTCCTTGATCGCGAGCATCTCGTCGGCGATCTCTTCCATGGTCCGGGGCTTGTACATGACGAGGTACGAGACCATGCGGCTCATCTGCTTTTCGGTCCCGAGGCTCTGCGCGATAAGCTCGCCGAACTCCGCCGGGTGGCCCAGCCGCTCGACGGTCTTAATGAGGCTTATTCGGATCTGATCTTTCGAGTTTTGCATCTTTGACGGCAGACCGGCTGAGATCGCAGTGCCTGCACCGGCCCGAAGCGAGCCCTGCGCGGCGCGCGTAAGAACTGACAGCGCCCTACATCACCAGCGAGTAGATCGCGACGACGAACGGAAGGGTGATGAGGCAGATGATGGTCGTGAAGGCGAACAGGCCCGAGCTGTAGGCGGCGTCTTTGTCGTACTGCACCGCGAGGACGGTGGCCATGGTGCCGACCGGGGCTCCCGCGCAGATTATCGTCGAGAGCGCGACGTTCTGCTCGATGTGCAGCAGGGCGCAGATGGCGATCATGATGAGCGGCACTATGATGAGCCTTATCACGCTGACCGAATAGGTGCGGCCCGACTTGAGTATCTGTTTAAAGTTGGTGCCCGTGAGCGAGCTGCCCGCGACCAGCATGGCGATAGGTGTGTTGCAGTTGCCGAGGGTGCGCAGCGGGTCGAGCACGATGGGCGGCAGCATGAAGCGGCAGAGGTAGCAGACGAGCCCGAGCCCGATGCCGATGAATATCGGGTTGAGGATGACCGAATGCAGCAGGTCCGTGTGGGCCTCTCCGTCGCTGATGAGCCTCACGCCGTGAGTGAATACGAGAATATTGAAGATGGTTATGAAGGCCGTCACGTAGAAGACGCCCTCGTAGCCGAGGATGTTCTGAATGAGCGGGATCCCGATGAACGCGCAGTTGCCGTAGGTGCAGCAGTAGCGGTCGATCTGCCACTGGTGCTTCGGGTCGTCCTTGAAGGCGAAGTGCCCGATGGCGATCGGGATGAGGTGCGCGAGCGCGGCTATGCCGAAGGTGATGAGCAGGCCCATGAACTTGTCAGAATCGAACTCCTGCTGGAAGCTCACGAAGAATGTGACCGGAGTGATCAGGTTGATCAGCAGGTTGGAGAGCATCTTTTCGCGCTGCTTGTCGAGCAGGCCCATCCTGTTGCCAAGCACGCCGAAGCAGAGCATTATGAAAAGCGCAAGTATCTTTTCTGCAGTTATTATCGAAAGCGTAAAATCCATTTACTATCTCCCCGCATATTTAAGGGCGTGACCCCTTTATTCGCACGGTCAAAAGATGATACAATAAAATGGTATGTAATGCAAGCAAAGAGGTTGAAAATAAATGGTTTCCAAGAATAAAACAGTATTCGTCTGCCAGGAATGCGGCTATGAGAGCCCCAAGTGGATGGGGCAGTGCGTCTGCGGGGCGTGGAACTCCTTCGTGGAAGAGACCGTAAGGCCCGAAAAGCCGGCGGCTAAGGGCCTGAGCGCGGGGAAGAGCGCGAAGCCCGTAAGGCTCTCCGAGGTGAAGTCCGGGCAGGCCGGCCGCATAGATACAGGAATAGGGGAGCTCAACAGGGTGCTTGGCGGAGGCCTCGTGCTCGGTTCCCTCACGCTGATCTCGGGCGAGCCGGGCATAGGCAAGTCGACGATCATAATACAGGCGGCAGCCAATATCGCCCGCAGCCACGGCAGGGTGCTCTACGTTTCGGGCGAGGAGTCCGAGGAGCAGATCCGGATGCGCGCCGACCGCGTCGCGAAGGTGCTCCCGGAGAACCTGTACCTCCTCGCGGAGACGGAACTCGACCGCGCGCTCGAGGTCACGAAGGAACTGAATCCGCGGTTCCTGATCGTCGACTCGATCCAGACGATGTATACCGGCGAACTCGACTCCGCGCCGGGGACGGTCGCCCAGGTCCGGACGTGCACCCATATGCTGATGCAGGTCGGCAAGGGCCGCGGCATCCCCGTCTTCATCGTCGCCCACGTCAACAAGACCGGCGACCTCGCGGGCCCGAAGATCATGGAGCACCTCGTCGATACGGTCCTGAACTTCACGGGCGAACGGAGCCAGGAGCTGCGCATCCTCCGCGCGTACAAGAACCGCTTCGGCGCGACGAGCGAGATCGGCGCGTTCCGGATGGAGGAGGAGGGGCTCATTCCCGTTGAGAACCTGTCGAAGAGCTTCCTCGAAGGGCTCGACGACCGGACGGACGGCGCGTGCGCGGCGGCGGTCTATGAGGGGACGCGGCCGCTGCTTCTCGAGATCCAGGCGCTGACGGCGCCGTGCAACATCGGGTTCGCGAAACGGACGTGCATCGGCTTCGACTACAACCGCCTCGGGATGATCCTGGCCGTGCTCGAGCGGAAGGCCGGCGTTTCGCTGATCTCCCAGGACGTCTATCTCAACGTCGCGGGCGGCCTCCGTCTCGAAGGAACGTCGGCCGACCTGCCGGCGGCGCTCGCGGTCTATTCGTCGTACAAGAACGTGCCGTGCGGGCAGTCGACGATCGCGTTCGGCGAGATCTCGCTGACGGGCGACGTCCGCTCGGTCCAGAACGCCGACAAGCTCGTCAGGGAGGCCGCGCGGCTCGGGTTCAAGCGGATCCTCCTCCCGAAGAAGAACGCGGAACGCCTCAAGGACGTCCCGCAGAACGTCCGCCTCGTCGCCGTCTCGACGCTTCGCGAAGCCATCGCCGCACTCGCGAAATAGGGCTCCGGCCCCGCCCGGTCCCCGCCGGCGGACGCGTCTCTCCGTCGCTGGAACCATCGACTTCTCCCTCGCAAACATCGGACAAAAACACCCAGGGCTGCAGTGACCCTGGGTTTTTGTTTCCGATGTTTTTGTTCGGTCGAAGGGATGGTGTCCCACGCTCCTCCGCAGCGTCCGGCCCGGCGGGGACCGGGCGGGGCCGGAGCTCTGTTTCGCGAGGGGGCGCGGCGCTCATGACGTGTAAGGAAAAAGAAACAAAAACTGATATTGCTATTAATGGATAAATATGTTATTGTTGGCAATAGAATACTGCCCTTGCCAAGAGCGAATGGAAATGAGGAGACCAACCATGATGACTTTTGATGATTTTCTGATCACGGCGGAAGAACGCATCCGCTCGAGCCTTCCCGACGCGGAGATCGCGATCCGCCACTTCCCGAAGCTCCAGGGAGGATCCTACGTCGGCATATCCGTTCAGCCGAAAGGCGGTGCGGCGGCCGCGTCGTTCAACGTCGCCCCGGCGTTTGAACGGCTTTGCGCGGACAGATCGCGGCGGGAAGCGATCCTCGACGAACTCGTGGCCCACGTCAAACAGGGCGTCTCGATGATCCCCGCGTTCGATTTCGACGCCGTCACGGATTATGAAACGGCAAAGGACCGCCTGACGATCCAGGTGGTTCCGGTCGGGCCCAACGCGGAGATGCTGAACGGCATCCCCCATAGGACGATGGAAGACATCGCCGCCGTTTACCGGGTGGAACTGTCCGGCGGCGAGATGGGAACGGTGTCGACGCTCATCACGGACCGGATCCTCGAAGATTACGGCGTAACCGCCGAACGACTCCACGCGGACGCCGTCAAATCGCAGATCCTCCGCCATCCTCCCGTTCTGAAAAACGCCTCCGAGATCATGGCGGAACTGTCGGAAGGAGCGGCGGAGCTTCCGGAATCCCGGATGTGGATCGCGACTGTGGAAGGCGGCAGAAACGGCGCGTCCGTCATCCTCCTCCCCGGTTTTCTGGAGCGGTCCGCCGAGAGGCTCGGGGGAGACTTCTTTGTCCTGCCATCCTCCATCCACGAGGTGATCCTCGTGCCCGACGACGGATTTTACCGGTCCGGACAGCTGGAACGGATGGTGAGGAGCGTCAACGCCGCGGAGGTCAGCGCCGCGGATTTCCTTTCCGACAGCGTCTATCATTACGACAGCGCCGGAAAGATCCTCGAAACGGCCGCGTCCTTTGAATGCCGCCGCAGAAGAACGCTGTCATGAGCAACGGCTATTTTTTCAGAGAGAACCAGAACGTGCTGCCTTCGCCGGGCGTCGAGGTGACGCCGTAGGCGGCGTTGTGGAGCTCGAGGATCTCTTTTGTGATGGCGAGGCCGAGGCCGGATCCGCCGGACTCGGAGCGGACGGCCGTCTCGGACGAACGGTAGTAGCGGTCCCAGATGTGTTCGAGGTCTTCTTTCGAGATGCCGATGCCGTGGTCGCGGACGTCGCAGCGGACGGAATCCTTGAGCGCGGTCACAGTCACGTCGATGCGCTTCTCCTCCGTGTCGTAGCGGAACGCGTTCGTGAGGAGGTTCGCGAGGACCTGGCGGATGCGCGCGAGGTCGGCCGTAACGGTGTAGGCGTCGGACGGACGGACGCCCGAAACGGTCCCGCCGACGCGGAAGGAAATCACATAGCCGTCCTGCTCGAGGATGCGGAACGGCCGGAGCGCGTTCTCGGCCTCCTCCGCGAGGTTGAAGGACGTCGTTTCAAGCGGGATCATGCCGGCCTGCATCTTCGAGAGCGTCAGGAGGTCGCTGACGATGATGTTGAGGCGGTCGGACTCGTCGATGATGACGTTCAGGTGTTCCGTGCGCTTCGCGGGGTCGTCGCCCGAGAGGTCGCGCACCATCTCCGCGTACGAGCGGATCATCGTTAACGGCGTGCGGAGGTCGTGGGAGACGTTCGCGAGGAGGTCCTTTTTCAGTTCATCCGTACGCGCGAGCTCCTCCGACGTCTGGGTCAGCGTGTCGGCGAGGCGGACGGCCTCCTCGTAGCCGGAGCCCTCGAATTTGACGCCGTAGCGGCCCTTCTTCAGCTCCTCGGCCGATTCGGTGATCTTCGCGAGCGGTTTCGCGAGGCGGGCGGCGAGGAAGCAGGCGATCAGACACGCGAGGACGAGGGAGATGACCGTCACGTAGATGAGCTGGTTGCGGAGGATGTCGACCGTTGAGTCGACGGGGCTGAGCGGCGAGAAGACCGAGAGATACACGTTTCCGAGGAGCGAATCGCGGATCACCCGTCCGCAGACGAGCATCGTCACGCCGCGGATCCGCTTCGTATAGGAAACGGTTCCGTCGGCGCTTTCGCTGAGCAGGCGGCGGACCTCACGCGTGTCCTCCGTGCCGCCGAAGATCGAGGGTCGGAGGATGTCGGACGCGCCCGTGTAGACGGTAAGTCCGCCCTCCGTCTCGAGCGTGATGAGCATATCGTCGCGCGCGGAGAGGTTGCGGATCTTTTCGATGTCGAGCGTCGCGTAGCTTCGCGCGATCTCGTCGGTCGTGCGCTGGATCTCGCGCGTCTTCATCGATTCGTAGAGGCTGCGGAGGGCGACGACCTGGAGGACCCAGAGGATCGCCATCAGAAGAACGGCGAACGCGACGAACGAGGCGATCAGGCGGATCTGCAGTTTTTTCGGTTTTTTCGTATCAAACATGATCAATCGCGTTTCGCCTCGAATTTATAGCCGACGCCGCGCAGCGTCACGACCCGGTCGCGGTAGGGGCCGAGGTGGTTGCGGAGGTTTTTGATGTGGGTGTCGATCGTCCGGTCGTCGCCGAAGAAGTCGTACCCCCAGACGTCCTGGAGGAGCTTGTCGCGCGAGAGGGCGATGTTGCGGTTCCGCACGAGGTAGAAGAGCAGATCGTATTCCTTCGGCGTCAGGTCGGCGCGGACGCCGTCGACGGTGACGGTGCGTGCGGCCATATCGATCTCGAGGCCGTCGAACCGGAGCGGCGCGTCTGTTTTTGACGCGGCGCCGTTGCGGCGCGTGAGGACGGCGTTGATGCGGGCCATCAGCTCCTTCGGGCTGAACGGCTTCGTCACGTAATCGTCGATCCCGAGCTCGAAGCCGAAGAGCTTGTCGTATTCCTCCCCGCGGGCGGAGAGCATGATGATGGGGACGTCCTTCGCCTTCCGGATCTCGCGGCAGGCGGAGAAGCCGTCGAGG
>JAEEUO010000046.1 GCA_016286935.1 Bacillota bacterium
ATCTCCTCCGCGTAGTCCTCCTCGATCAGAAGGTCGCGGCGGACGGTCGGGGGAATGCACGAGACGACGACGCTCGAGAAGCCCTGGGTGTCGATCTCGAGGCGGTGGAGCAGCTGGAGCATCTCGCCGAGATGGAGATCCAGGCCGAGCATCTTGTTGACCTTCGTCAGCCGGACTTCCAGCTTCGGGGAGTGGTACGGACGCGGATATTCGTCGACCATGTCGCGGACGACCTGGCCGGCGCCCATCGACTCGATCAGCGAGCAGACGCGGTCGCAGGCGTACGACGCGACGGTCGCGTCGACGCCCTTTTCAAAGCGCATCGAGGCTTCGGTGCGGAGGCCGAGTTTCTTCGACGTCCGGCGGATCCCGGCGGACGTGAAGTTGGCCGATTCGATCAGGATCGTCGCCGTGTCGCTCTCGATCTCGGAGTTCAGGCCGCCCATCACGCCGGCGATGCAGAGGTTCTTTTCGGCGTCCTTGATCATCAGCATCTCGGAATCGAGCGTGCGTTCGGTCCCGTCGAGCGTCGTGAAGGTCTCGCCCTCCGCCGCGGTGTCGATGATGATGCGGTTGCCGGCGACCGTCGAAAGGTCGAAGGCGTGGATCGGCTGGCCGTATTCGAGCATGACGTAGTTCGTGACGTCGACGATGTTGTTGATCGGACGCATGCCGGCATGCATCAGGCGGCGCTGCATCCACCACGGGGATTCGCCGATCTTCACGTCGCGGATGACGCGGCAGCAGTAGCGGTTGCACAGATCGGGACGGCGGATCTCGACCTTGACGAGCTTCTTGATGTTTTCCTTGAGCTCACGCTTGTTGCCGATGAACGGATACTTCAGGACGAGGTCGAACGTCGCGCCCGTCTCGCGGCAGATGCCGAGGATCGACAGGCAGTCCGGGCGGTTCGGGGTGATCTCGAAATCGAGCGTCGCGTCGTTGAGGCCGAAGTGTTCGACGATATCGCATCCGACGGGCGTATCGGCCGGCAGGATCCAGACGCCGTCCTTGTATTTCACGGGGACGACCTTGTCCGGGTAGCCGAGCTCGCTGAACGAGCAGAACATGCCGTAGCTGTCGACGCCGCGGAGTTTCGAGGGACGGATCGTCACGATCCCGCCCTTTCCGTCGGGCAGCGTCGCGCCGTCGAGCGCCGTCGGGATCTTGTCGCCGACGCGGACGTTCGGCGCGCCGGTCACGATCTGGAGAAGGTCGCCCTGTCCGACGTCGGTCATGCAGATGACCATGTGGTCGGAGTCGGGATGGGGCTCGATCGACTTCACTTCGCCGCAGACGACGTTCGAGACGTCCTTCGCCCAGTATTCGATCGTTTCGAGCTTCGTTCCGCTCATCGTCATGCGGTCGCCGTATTCGACGACGTCGCAGTTCAGATCGGGGAAGTAGCGTTTGATCCATTCATAAGGTACTAACATGTCCGCACCTCCTTATTTGAACTGCTCGATGAAGCGAGCGTCGTTTTCGTAGAACAGGCGGATGTCGTCGACGCCGTATTTCAGCATCGCGATGCGCTCGACGCCCATGCCGAACGCGAATCCGGTGTATTTCTCGGTGTCGATCCCGCCGACCTTGAGGACGTTCGGGTGGACCATGCCGCAGCCGAGGACCTCGATCCAGCCGGAGCCCTTGCAGACGCTGCAGCCCTTCCCGCCGCACTTGAAGCAGCTGACGTCCATCTCGGCGGACGGTTCGGTGAACGGGAAGTGGTGGGGACGGAACTTCGTCCGGGCATCCGCGCCGAACATCAGCTTCGCGAACGTATCGAGCGTTCCCTTGAGATCGGCCATCGTGATGCCTTCGCCGACGACGAGGCCTTCGACCTGGTGGAACATCGGGCTGTGGGTCGCGTCGGGCGTGTCGCAGCGGAAGCAGCGGCCCGGGGCGATGATCTTGAGCGGCGGTTTCTGTTTGAGGAGCGTACGGACCTGGACCGGGGAGGTCTGAGTCCGCAGCAGGATCTTCTCATCGATGTAGAACGTGTCGGTCATCTCGCGCGAGGGATGGTCGGGAGCGGCGTTCAGCGCGTCGAAGTTGTGGAAGACGTCTTCGATCTCGGGTCCCTCGGTCACGGTAAAGCCCATCGACTGGAAGACGCGCGAGATCTCCTCGATCGTCACGGTCAGCGGGTGCTTCGCGCCGACGGCGAGCGCCTTTCCGGGCTCGGTCACGTCGATCGTCTCGGCCTTGAAGCGGAGCTCTTTCTGGGCTTCCTTCAGCTCGGCGAGACGGCCCGCGATCATCGTCTGGATCTCTTCGCGGACGGCGTTCGCCTGCTGGCCGAGTTCCTTCCGCTCTTCGGGCGTGAGGCTGCCCATCGACCGGAGGATCTCCGTCAGCTGCGATTTCTTTCCGAGGAAACGGACGCGCATCTCTTCCGCCTCGGGAAGCGCCGCGATCTGTTTCAGCTGTTCCCTCGCCTCTGCGAGGATTCTGGCAAGTTCGGACTGCATGTTGGTTTCTCCTTGCGTTTATCGTGTGAGCCTTTGGCGTACCGACTCGAAGAGCAGTACGGCTCCGGCTATGCTTGCGTTGAGGGATTCGGTCTCCCCCTCCATCGGGATCGTCACGCGTTCGTCGGCGCCCTCCAGGAAGGCTTCCGAGACGCCGCCGCCTTCGTTTCCGATCACGAGCGCGAAATCGCGCTTCATCGGCACGCCGAAGGCCGGCTTCGCGCCCGCGAGGGCGGAGACGTAAACGGTCTTTCCGGCCTGTTTCAGGACGCGGAGCGTATCCTCCGCGCCCTCCGTAAAGCCGAACCGCAGTCGGAAGATCGATCCCTGGGTCGCCCGCAGCACCTTCGGCGAATACGGATCGGCCGTCCCCTTCACGAGCAGGACGCCGTCGAATCCGGCCGCTTCGGCCGTCCGGAAGAGCGTTCCGAGGTTTCCCGGGTCCTGGATCCGGTCGAGGACGAGGATCCGCTTTCCGTCGCCCGGCGTCCCCGCGATCCGGTCCGGCAGGACCGCCTCCGCGGCGGGCTTTTCCACCGCGGCGATCACAGGCTGGGGCGTTTCCGTGCGCGCGAGGCGCGCGAACAGAGGTCCCGAGAGCAGAACGGCGCGCCGTCCGTCCGCCTCCGCCTCCGCGAGGAAGGCGCGAAGCGACTGTCCGGCCCCGCGTTCGTCCTCCAGCACGGTTCCGTCGGCGTAGACCGTCCGGACGTTCAGGCCCGAACGCACGGCCTCCCGGATCAGATGGTATCCTTCCGCAAGGAAAAGCCCTGTCTTTTCACGGGATTTCCGGTTGTTCAGGGCTTCCAGTTCCTTGTATTCGGGGTTTTGGTCCGAGAGTATGCGTTTCACTGGGGTTCGTCGGGTTATTTTCTGCGCAGGAACGACGGGATGTCGAACGAATTCGTCAGCCGTTCGGGTTCGTCCTCAGACGGCGCGGCGGGCGCGTCATCGGCCTTTTCCGCTTCGGCGAACGTTTCCTTCGCGTTCGTCTTGAGGAAGCTGTCGAAGTCGTCCTTCTTTTCCTCAAGGCCCTGGGGGGCGAACGGAGACGGCGTCTGGGAGGTCTTGTAGATCGATCCGGTCGGGCGGAGCGAGCCCGTCGGGCGGACGATCTCGATCGGCTTGTTGTCGAAGCCGGTCGCGATGACCGTGACGACGATCTCGTCTTCGAGGTCTTCATGGACGGACGTACCGAAGATGATCGTCGCGTCGTCGGCGACCGTCGAAGCGATCTGGTCGGCCGCCTCGTTGACTTCGAGCATGCCGAGGTCGTATCCGCCCTGGATGTTCAGGAGGACAGCCTTCGCTCCCGCGATGGAGGTTTCGAGGAGCGGGCTTTCGATTGCCGCCTTGACGGCATCCGATACGCGGTTTTCGCCCTTTCCGCGTCCGACGCCCATATGGGCGACGCCGCGGTCGGTCATGATGTTCTTGACGTCCGCGAAGTCCATGTTGATCAGGCCGTCGTCCGCGATCAGGCTGACGATGCCGTCGACGCCCTGTTTCAGGACCTCGTCGGCCATGTTGAAGGCCTGGAGCATCGTCGTGTTCTTGTCGGAGATCTGGAGAAGCTTGTCGTTCGGGACGATGACGAGGCTGTCGACGTACTGTTTGAGGAATTTGATGCCGAGCTCGGCGTGTTCCTTGCGGCGGCGACCCTCAAACGTAAACGGCTTCGTCACGACGGCGACGGTCAGGATCCCGTTGTCCTTCGCCGCCTTCGCGATCACGGGAGCGGCGCCCGTTCCCGTTCCGCCGCCCATGCCGGCGGTGATGAAGACCATATCGGAGCCTTCGAGGAACTTCGAGATCTCCTCGATCGTCTCCTCCGCGGCTTTCTGGCCGGTCTCGGGGTTTCCGCCCGCGCCGAGTCCGCGCGTCAGCTTTTCGCCGATCTGGAGCTTGTTCTCCGCCTTCGAGCCGGACAGCGCCTGGCGGTCCGTGTTCACCGCGAGAAAGTTCACATCGTTCATTCCGCTTTCGATCATGCGGTTCACCGCGTTGCAGCCGCCGCCGCCGACGCCGATGACCTTGATCGTAGCACCTGTGGTTTCCAGGTTTTCAAATTCCAGGGACATATTTTAACCTCCAAAATAAAATGCGATCAGCGGGCGTTTCCGTGTTCTTCGGCGAAACGAAAATACACCCGTTAGCATTGTATCATAAATGCCGGCGGGATGCACAACATTTTGTGGCTTTACGGGTGTTTTTTTTGAAAAAATATCTAATACTTCGATTGGATCGTATACAGTTCACTCATACGCGGGCGAGAACGACACCGAACCGTCTCCGGAGACGCGGATCGTTCCGTAGCGGATGTCCTTCGCGTACAGATCGAGCAGCACCTCCTCGAGGGAATCCATGCCGGAGATGATGTTTTCCGGCGTCCCCTCGCAGACGAGCGTGTCATAGATGTAGAGGCGCACCGTCACGCTCGAGCACGCGATCTCGCGGAACCAGAGGTTCGAGTCCTGCATCTTCAGGACGAGGCGCAGCGTCTCGCTGAAGACGGCGTTCTCCTCGCAGACGAGCGCGTTTCCGGGCTGGTCGTCGGTCACGGTCAGGCCGGACAGGAGCGTCAGTTCCGGCGCCTGCGTCGTCTTCCGGAGGACGAGCCCGTCCGGATCGAGGATCAGATACCCGTCGGAGACGATCACGGCGCACGCTTCCGTCCGCTCGGAGACGGTGATCGAGACGCCCCTCGGCAGGAGGCGCGCCACGCGCGACGTCGCGATGTACGGATCGTCGGTCAGGTGGTCCTGCATCGACGCGAGATCGACGGCCCAGAGGTTCTGGCCGCGCGGATCGCCGGCGATCGAGATGACCTGTTCTTTCGTATAGTAGGTGTTCCCTTCGACGGTGACGTTATCGACGGTGAAGAACGAAGACGTCATGCCGAAATACGCCCCCGCGATCAGGGCGACCACGATCAGGAAGCGCAGGACGTAATGTTTTTTGCGGCGTTTTTTCTTCTTCTCGGCCATCGTTTCGGGTCAGGCGTTTCAGGCGTTCAGGCGTTCGGCGATCGTGCGGACGATGCGCTCGGCGGAATCGGGGATCGAAGCGGCGCGGGCCGCGTCCTCCATCGCCTTCCGCGCGTCGGGATGGCTCCGCATGTCTTCGGTGAGCGAACAGAGCCGCTCCGGCGTCAGGTCCTTCTCCTCGAGGAGAAGCGCGCCGCCCTGGTCGGCGACCGCCTTCGCGTTGTGGTATTGATGGTTTTCGGTGACGTTGGGCGACGGGATCAGGATCGAGGCGCGGCCCGTCACGGTGATCTCGGCGACGGTCAGAGCGCCCGCGCGCGAGATGACGAGATCGGCCGCGGGAAGGAGCTCGTACATCTTATGGACGTACGGCATCAGAACGACGGGAGCGTCCGAGCCGGCCGCCGCCTCCTCGGGAGAGCAGAACGGGATCCCGCCCTCCTCCAGCTTCGCCCGGTACTCATCATAATACATCTTTCCGGTCGCGTAATAAATCCTTGTTTTTTGTTTTTGATCCGTTCCGAGGATCGAAGGGATCGCCTCGGAGAAGTTTTTGTTCACCATCAGGGCGCCGAGGCTTCCGCCGAAGCAGAGCAGCGCGAACGTGTCGTCCGCGAGGCCGAGCGCCTTGCGGCACGCGCCGCGGTCCGCCGTGACGAATTCCGCGCGGACCGGGTTTCCGACGACCTCGACGGCAGGCGCGTCCGGGAAGCGCTTCTTCGCTGCCTCGAACGCGACGAACACCGTCTTCGTCTGCCGGCTGACGAGCTTGTTCGCGACGCCCGCGAACGCGTTCTGCTCGTGGATGAACGTCGGGATCCGTTCGAACTGCGCGACGCGCAGCATCGGAAGCGATACGTATCCGCCCGTGCCGATGACGAAATCGGGACGGAATTCCTTCAGGATCGCGCGCGCCTCCGTCTCGCCCTTCACGATCTTCGCGACCGTTCCGACGTTCTTCGCGAGATGCTTGCGGTCGAAGCCGGCGGAATGGATGAAGCGGATCGGGTATCCCGCCCGCGGGACGAAATCGGCCTCCATGCCGTGCTCCGTTCCGACGTAGAGGATCTCCGCGTCCGGGTATCTGCGTTTCAGTTCGTCGGCGATCGCGATGGCCGGGTAGATGTGGCCGCCCGTTCCGCCGCCTGTCACGATGGCTTTCATTCGGTTTCCTCCGTTTCCGCTTCCGCTTCGCGCTTCTGCTGTTTCGCGATGTTGAGCATGATGCCGGTCGACCCCATGAACAGGAGCAGCGCGTTTCCGCCGTAGCTCACGAACGGGAGCGCGATGCCGGTCGCCGGCATGCTCGACGTGACGACCGCGACGTTCAGGAGCACCTGGACGCCGAGCATCGCCGTGATGCCCGTCGCGAGGAGCATGCCGAACGTATCGGGCGCCTTCATCGCGATCCTTGAGAAGCGCCAGACGAGGAAGAGATAGACCGCGAACAGGACGAAGCACCCGATGAAGCCGAGTTCTTCGCCGATGATCGCGAGGATATAGTCGTTCATCGGTTCGGGCAGATAGAGCGCCTTGATGACGGAATTTCCGAGGCCGACGCCGGTCAGTCCGCCGCGCGAAAGAGCGAAGATCGACTGGACGGCCTGCCACCCCGAGTTGAGCTTGTCCGCGAACGGATCCATGAAGCTCGTGAGGCGCGTCGTCCAGTAATGATCCGGCATAAGAATCGGGATGCCGACGAAGCCGGCGGCGATGGCGCCGAAGAACGCGACGAGCCAGCCCCAGTGGAGCCCCGCGATCAGCATCATCACGAAGACGATCATCACGAACGTGATCGCCGTGGAGAGGTTCGGCTGCTTGTAATAGAGCAGGAAGAAGGCGCCCGCAATCGCGCCAAAGATGAGGATCCCGCTGATCCCGCCCCGTTTGAGGACGACTTTCGGGTTCTTCGTCAGGAATCGCGCGGCGAACAGGATGATCGCGATCTTGGCGATCTCGCCCGGCATCAGCGTGAACGGGATGCCGGGGATCTTCAGCCAGCGCGTCGCCTGGTTCAGCGTGACGGCCATCGGGTTCCCCGGAATGATCAGAAAGACCATCAGGCCGAGCGCGAGCACGAGCGCGACCGGCGCGATGCGGAAGTAGATGTGGTAGTCGATGAACATCAGAAGGATCATCAGCGCGAACCCGATCAGCGCGAGCTTTCCGTCCGCGATCAGGTATTCGTACGGGTCGCCCGATTCCGAGATCGACGTGTAGTAGCTGGCGCTGAACACC
>JAEEUO010000047.1 GCA_016286935.1 Bacillota bacterium
AATACTTTTGCAGATACAGAAACAAAACGGATTTACGAGCAACTATTCTCGCGGCGGTTCCCTTATGAGATTCAAAAAACCGCTTTGCGCAAATTGATGTTGCTTGATCAGGCAAACGACCTGCGTGATCTACTTGCGCCTCCCGGGAATCGACTTGAAGCCTTGCACGGCGACCGCGAAGGACAATACAGTATCCGCGTAAACGACCGGTATCGCATCTGCTTTCGTTTTGAGCCGAGCGGTGCATATGACGTTGAACTCGTCGACTATCATTAAGGAGGAACCATGGAACGCATCGAAACACCGACGATCGGCGAGATCCTGACCGAGGATTTTATGAAGCCGTATCACCTATCCGCTTATAAGCTTGCACAGGGAATCCGCGTTCCGGTCTCGCGCGTTCAGGACATTCTCCACGACAGGCGGAAAATCACTGTAGATACCTCGCTGCGGCTGGCGCGCTATTTTGGTGTTACGGAAACATATTTCCTGAACCTCCAGAACGACATCGATATTCGCAACGCCAAGTACGCGCTTGCGGATGAACTGAACGCGATCACCGCGATCAACGTGGCATAGGTTTCGGTCTCTTTACTCCAATACCCCATCCAAGGCCAAAAACAGCCCCGTAGCCGCGCGAAACGCCCTTCCGCAGCATCTTTTCCCGTCCGCACCAAAAAACCCCTGAGATCGCCTCTCAGGGGCCTTTTTACGGTTTTTCCGGTTGGGCGGCCGCCCGGTCTCAGAGATTCTTCAATACGGTCAGGATGTTCTTGCCATCCTTGTACTCATAGCTGACGTCGTCCATCGTCTCCTTGACGAGGAAGATCCCGAGACCGCCCACGCGGCTCATCATGGCGTCTTCGGACATGTCGGGGTCCTCCTTGGCGAGCGGGTCGAACGGACGGCCGCTGTCAAGGAACTGGATCACGACGCGAAGCGGGTCCTTCAGGACCTCGCACCGCACCTCGGCCGGTCCGATCGCCGGATCGTAGGCGTAGCTCGCGATGTTGACGAAGATCTCCTCGACGGCGAGGCGGATCTGCATCAGCGTTTTGTTGTCGCTGCAGCCGCAGTTTTCCAGACGGCTCAGCACGAAGTCGTTCACGAGGTCGAGATTCCGCACCTCGGCACTGATCGTCAGACTATCCATACTCATTGTTCGGGTACCTCATCACTATGATAGCGCCTTGAAGAACGTTTCGCAAGCGGATATACTATCCGTGAAAGAGAGGAATATGCCATGCGCTTTGAATATGCGGTCTTCGATCTCGACGGAACGCTGATCGACACGCTCGAGGATCTGAAGGACAGCGTGAACCATACGATGCGCGCGTACGGGTGGCCGGAGCGGTCGATGGCGGAGATCCGCGCGTTCGTCGGGAACGGCCTCAGGCGGCTCGTCGAGCTGTCGGTTCCCCAATTGCCCCGCGGGGAAAACGAAACGGATCCGCTTCTCCCCCGCCCCGCCGTCGGCGGAGAAGCGTTCGAGCGCCTTCTCGCGGAATACAAGGCGTACTACGCGGCCCACTGCATGGTGAAGACCGCGCCTTACGAAGGGATCCCCGAGGCCGTCCGCGCGATCCGGGACGCCGGGATCCGCTGCGCCGTCGTGACGAACAAGATGCAGTCCGCGGCGGAGGACATCATCCGCTCCTTCTTCGGAGACGTCTTCGACGTTGTGATCGGCCAGGTCGACGGCATGCCCCAGAAGCCGGCGCCCGACGGCGTATGGCTCGCGATGGAGAAGCTCGGCGCCGATCCCGCAAAGACGGCCTACGTCGGCGACTCGGAGGTCGACTGTCTGACCGCACGGAACGCGCGGCTGCCGATCATCGGCGTGACGTGGGGCTTCCGCGACCGCGCCGTCCTCGAATCCAACGGCGCGGACTTCATCATCGATTCGCCCGCGGAGCTCCTGCCGACGCTCGTCGGGTGATCAGGCCCATTCGATCCGAAAGAAAACCGGAGACCTTTGCGGTCTCCGGTTTTTCATTGCTTTTTTCTTACGCGGTCGCGGCCGGCGCGGATGACGCTTCCTTCGCGGGCTCCTCCGGACGGACCGGGCCGCCCTCGGGGCCGTCGACGATGCACTTCGCGGGGCAGACGGACTGGCACGTTCCGCAGCCGACGCACTTCGAGTAGTCGATCACCGCGAGGTTGTTCTCGACGTGGATCGCGCCCTGGGGACATTTCCTTTCGCACATGCCGCAGCCGAGGCAGCCGGCCTGGCACTTCTTGCGGACGGCCGCGCCCTTGTCTTTGCTCGAGCAGGAGACCTGGACCTTGATCGCCGCGGGCAGGACCGAGATGACGTGGTTCGGGCAGACCTTCGCGCAGGCGGAGCAGCCCGTGCAGGAATTGATGTCCACGCGGGCGATGCCGTTCGGCATGATGTGGATCGCGTCGCTCGGGCAGGCGCGCGTGCAGTCGCCGAGGCCGATGCAGCCGAACGTGCAGGATCCGTTTCCGCCGAACATCAGCTTCGCGGCCGCGCACGTTTCGATCCCGCGGTAATCCATCTTCTTCGACGTCTTGTCGCACGAGCCGAGGCAGTTGACGCGCGCGTAGCTCTTCACGACCTCTCCGGCCTCGCGGCCCAGAACGGACGCGACCTTCGAGGCGACGGCGGCGCCGCCGGGGGCGCAGAGGTTCAGCGGCGTCGATTCGTCTTCGACCATCGCCGCGGCGTAGCCGTCGCAGCCGGGGAAGCCGCATCCGCCGCAGTTCGCGCCGGGCAGGCATTCGCGGACTTTGGGGATCCGCTCATCGACCTCGACGGCCATGACCTTCGACGCCACGGAGAGCATCACGGCGCAGATGACGCCGATGACGGTGACGACAACGACAGCAGTTCCGATAACTCCCATTCTTCGTCACCCCCTTACTTGAAGATGTTGTCGATCACGCCGGCAAACCCGAAGAACGAGACCGACAGGATCGCGGCGGAGATCAGCGTGATCGGCATGCCCTTGAAGGACGGCGGCGCGTCGTTGTCCTCGATCCGCGAGCGGACGCCGGAGAACAGGACCATCGCCATCAGGAAGCCGAGGCCCGCGCCGAGCGAGTACGTCAGCGCCTGGCCGAACGTCAGGCCGAAGATGCCGGTGCCCATGTACGTATCGACGTTGTCGATGCAGACGCCGAGCACGGCGCAGTTCGTCGTGATCAGCGGCAGATAGACGCCGAGCGAGGCGTGGAGCGCGGGAACGTATTTCTTGAGGACGATCTCGACGAGCTGGACGAGCGCGGCGATGACGAGGATGAAGACGATCGTCTGCATGTACTCGAGGCCGAGGGCTTCGAGGATGAAGTGCTGGATCGGATACGTCACGGCCGTGGCGAGGAGCATGACGAAGATGACGGCGACGGACATGCCGAACGCGGAATCGAGTTTCTTCGAAACGCCGAGGAACGGGCAGATGCCGAGGAACTGCTGCAGAACGTAGTTCTCGACGAACATCGCCGTCAGGATGATCGTGCAGAAGAGTTTGATCGTCATTTCGCTTCACACTCCTTTCTTCCGGCAGCCTGGCAGAGCGACGCGGACGGGCAGCCCTCGCAGCCGAAATCCTTCTTCTTCGGCTTGTTCTTGAACCACTTGTTGACGCAGGCGATCAGGCAGCCGAACACGAAGAACCCGCCGGGGGCCATCGTGAGGATCGAGATGTGGTTGTCGGCGAGGACCGGGATCGGAAGGCCCATCCAGGTGCCGTTGCCGAAGATCTCGCGGATCGACGCCATCACGAAGAGCGTGAGCGTAAAGCCGAGGCCCATGCCGATCGCGTCGAGCGCGGAATCGAGGACGCCGTGTTTGTTCGCGAACGCCTCGGCGCGGCCGAGGATGATGCAGTTGACGACGATCAGCGGCAGATACAGGCCGAGCGCCTCGTAGATCGGATACGCGAACGCGTTGAGGATCATCTGGACGATCGTGACGAACGTCGCGATCAGGACGATGTAGCACGGGATGCGGACCTTGTCGGAGATCGCGCGCCGCAGGAGCGAGATGAACACGTTCGAGCAGATCAGGACGGCCGTCGCCGCGGCGCCCATGCCGAACGCGTTCGACGCCTGGGTCGACGTCGCGAGCGTCGGGCACGTGCCGAGCACGAGGACCAGAACGGGGTTTTCGAGGATGATGCCCTTCGTCAGGGTCTTGAGTCTTTCACCTTTCATCGCTATTTCCCTCCGTTCATGACGTACGCGAACGCGTCGAAGACCGAGCGCATCGAATTCTTATAGTGGCCGGAGGAGAACGTCGCGCCGGAGATGCCGTCGACCGTGTCGATCGCGGAGGCGTCGACGCCCGTCCAGCGGAAGCGGTAATCGTCGCCGGCGGTCTTGGATCCCATGCCGGCCGTTTCGCTGTGGGAGAGCGTCTTCGTCTCGACGATCTTTCCGTCCGGATCGACGCCGACGATCAGCTTCATCGTCTTCTTCCCGCCGTAGCCGTCGCCGGTGACCTGGAAGACGTAGCCGTTGCCGTTGTTCGCTTTGTACGCTTCTGTGACGTAGTTCGTGTCGCCGTTCGCGTAGACGTCGGGGAACGAAACGTCGATCTTCGCGAAGCCGCCGGCGTCCGGAAGGACCTCGTTCATCGCTTCGGTGGCGATGCGCTCCTCCGTTTCCCGGATGATCGGCTTGGTGATCTTGTTGACGTAGGCCAGAAGGCCGCTGCAGACGAGGCAGATCAGCGTGAGGACGAGGATCGGCTTCACAAAGTCCTCCCGCACGTTTTTTGTCTTTGTCATGCCTTCACACCTCCGAACGGTTTCGTCATGCTCCAGCGGTTGATGTAGGGCGTCAGGATGTTCATCAGAAGAACGGCGAAGGACGCGCCCTCGGGGTAGCTTCCGTAGAAGCGGATCAGGCACGTCAGAAGGCCGCATCCGAGCGCGAAGATCACGCGGCCCTTGTTCGTGTGGGGGCTCGTGACGTAGTCGGACGCCATGAAGAACGCGCAGAGGAACAGGCCTCCCGAGAGGATCTCGGCGACGGCGAACGTAAAGCCGCCCTTGATCAGGCTCAGGATGAAGACCGTTCCGATGTACGTCAGCGGGATGTGCCAGGAGATGACCTTCCGGTACATCATATAGAGGCCGCCCAGCGTCAGGGCGAGGGCGCTCGATTCACCGAGCGAGCCGCCGGCCGCGCCGAGGGCGAGATGGAAGAGGTTCAGCCCTTCCGCCGATCCGGTCTTCAGGACCTCGAGCGGCGTCGCGGACGAGACGGCGTCGATGAAGTTCGGGGCCGTCCACGTCGCCATCGAGCTCGAGAACGCGAGGAACATGACGATGCGGGCCGTGAGGGCCGGGTTGGCGAAGTTGTGGCCGATGCCGCCGAAGAGCTGCTTCACGACGATGATCGCGACGACGCAGCCGATCGCGGCCTGCCAGAGCGGGATCGAGACGGGGAGGTTCATCGCGAGGATCACGCCCGTGACGGCGGCGGAAAGGTCGCCGATCGTGTTCGGGCGCTTCATACCCTTCTCGAAGAGCCATTCGCAGAAGACGCAGCAGGCGGCGCAGAACACCTCGACGAGGAGCGCGCGGAATCCGAAGAAGATGACCGAGACGATCACCGCCGGGCAGAGCCCGATCAGGACGTCGCGCATGATCGTCGTCGTCGAATCGTTCGAGCGGATATGCGGGGATACGGATACGATCATGTTGTCGTTCATTTCGCCGTCACCTCCCCTTTCGCTTCGTTCTTCGCGGCTTCCTTCGCGGCCTTCGCTTCGGCCTCCGCCTTGAGCTTTTTATTGTAGGCGTTCAGTTCCGCCTTCGCGAGCTTGTTGACCTGGACGAGCGGGCGCTTCGCCGGGCAGACGAACGCGCAGCAGCCGCACTCGATGCAGAGGTTCACCTTGAGTTCCTTCAGGTCCTCGGGGCGCTTCAGCTCGAGCGCGCGCTCGATGTCGGTCGGCATCAGGTTCATCGGGCAGTGGGCCACGCAGCGGCCGCATTTGATGCAGGCCGTCGGGACGGGCGGCTCGGCGTCCTTCGCGTTGAAGCAGAGGATCGCGCCGGTGTTCTTGACGACGGGCTGGTCCAGATCGGTCGTGGCGATGCCCATCATCGGGCCGCCGAGGATGATCTTCTTCGGGTCGCTCTTGAAGCCGCCGGTGAATTCGATCACGTCCCGCAGCGGCGTTCCGATCGGCGCGAAGACGTTCATCGGGTTCTTGACCGCGGAGCCGTCGACGGTGATGCGCCGTTCGACGAGCGGCATGCCGGTCTTGATGTAGTTCGTCAGCGTCGCGAGCGTCGTCGTGTTGATGACGATCACGCCGCTGTCGAGCGGGAGCTTGCCCTCCTCGACGATCCGGCCGGTGAGGTGGTAGATCAGGACCTTTTCACCGCCCTGGGGGTACAGCGCGGGAAGCGCGCGGACTTCGACGCCGTCCATTCCCTTCACCGCCGCGCGGAGCTTTTCGATCGCCTTCGGTTTGTTGTCCTCGACGCCGATGTAGACCGCTTCCGGCGAGTAGAACTTCTTCAGCATCGCGATCCCCTCGACGATCAGATCCGTGTCGTCGAGCATCGCGCGCGTATCGCCGGTGAGGTACGGCTCGCATTCCGCGCCGTTGACGCAGATGTAGTCGACCTTCGCGGGATCGGCCTTGAGCTTCACGGCCGTCGGGAAGCCCGCGCCGCCGAGGCCGACGACGCCGCTCATCCGGACCGCGTCGACGAAGCTGTCGAGATCGGTCACTTCCGGCGCCTTGAGGCCTTCGTAAACGGCCTGTTCGCCGTCCGCCTCGATCACGACGGCCGGGCAGACCGCGCCGTGGAACAGCAGGATATCTTCGATCTTCTTCACCGTCCCGGAGACGCCGGAATAGACCGGAGACGACACGAAGCCGCCCGGTTCGCCGATCATCTGGCCGACCTTGACCGTGTCGCCCGGTTTGACGACAGGCTTCGCCGGAGCGCCGATGTTCATCGACATCGGGACCGTGATCACCTTCGGCGTCGGGATCCGTACCGGGACCGAGTCCGCGGTGTTCTTCCGGTGCGGAACGTGGACGCCGTGCAAGAGTTTGATGGACACGCCTTTTCCTCCCCGATCCCCCCGCAAAGCGGGCGGATCATATTTAGATTCATTAAATAATATAGCAGAATTATAACACGATACAGGATGCAATCAATAAGGGAAATGCATCGATTCCCGCCTGTTTGAAAAAAAGACGCGCCCGCGGGTCTTCCGCGGGCGCGCCATACAGCGTGTGAGCAAGTCTGTAAGCCGGGTTCTGTATTCGGCAATCATCTTTCTAGGCCGGCCGTTACCGGACGGCTCGAGCGACCTACCTTCCGGGAAGCGCCGAGCAGGCGCCTTTCAGGCACTATGCCGCGCCGTCCGCCTTTCGCGTGGCTCAGCGCGCAGTTACCTCCCTATACGGTCTTGCTCCGGGTGGGGTTTGCACGGCAGGTACGTCTCCGTACCCCCGGTGAGCTCTTACCTCGCCATTTCGCCCTTACCGTACGGCCGGCGCGAAACGCGTCGGCCGCCCGGCGGTATGTTTCTGTTGCACTTTCCCTGGGGTCGCCCCCGGCGGACGTTATCCGTCACCCTGCTCTTCGGAGCCCGGACTTTCCTCTGGACGGGAATCGCTTCCCGCCAAGCGACTGCCTGGCTTACTCACGCGGGAAGTATATCGCAATCAATGAAAAAAAGCAAG
>JAEEUO010000048.1 GCA_016286935.1 Bacillota bacterium
TCGGAGTTTAGCGTCCGCTACGTTCGATTCGCAGCGCGAGCGTAAGCGACGGGATACATATCCGCAGGGCATTCAGAATAAAAGATTACGCGCAGAGGTCGGCGATCGCGAGCGCGTAGATCACGCACGCGTCGAAGAGGTTCTCGAGCACGATGAACTCGTCGTCCCCGTGCATGTGGGTATCGACGTCCTCGTAGTCGCAGCCGAACGCGACGCCGTTTTCGAGGTGGTGGACGTACGTTCCGCCGCCGATCGCCTTGCAGAAGCCCGGCCTGCCGGTCACGTCCGTATAGGCCGCGAGGAGCGTTTTCACGAAGTCGCTCTCGCCGCTGACGTGGTGCGGCGCGCGGAGCGGGTTCCTCTTCATCGTGAGGCCGTGGCGCGCGAGGTAGTCCGCCGCCGGGACCGTCGTGTTCTCAAACGTCGCGGAGAGGCAGCAGCGCGAATCGAAGTAGGCCTGAAGATGCGTCTCGTCGAGTTCGAGCATCGAGAGCGCGACCGTCGTCTTCCCCGAGATCTCGTCGGAGAGCGCGATGCCGATCGCCTCGCCGCAGTTGTCGCCGTGGGGGAACGCGTGGGCCATCGCGAAGAGCGCGTCGGAGGACGGCACGTCCGCGAGCGGGAGCATGTCGATCAGCTCGAGGAGGCCCGTCAGCGCGTTGTTGCCGATCTCGGGCGTCGAGGCGTGGCAGGAGCGGCCCGTGCAGACGACCTTCGTGTAGCAGTTGCCGAGGTCCTCCGCGTCGTAGCGGCACCCCGTCACGGGCGCGATCGCGTTGATGTAGGAAGTGAGATCGTACGGCGAGAGGCCGAGGATCACGCAGGCCGCCGTTCCGGGGACGACGTTGATCTTCGCGCCGCATTTGAACTCCGTCACGCGCGGCGTCCGGCGCGTCTCCTCCCACGAGGCGGAGATGTCTCCGACGAGGCCGCCCTTCTCGATGTTGATCACGGGCCAGTCCGCGTCGGGGCTGAACGTCATCGGCGCTTCCTTTTCCTGTTTGTAGTAGTATTCGATGTCCGAAGAGCCGCACTCCTCGTCGGAGCCGAGGATCAGGCGGCAGTTCTTCGTCAGCGGGAGCCCGAGGTCGCGTACCGCCGTCATCGCCCACAGAGCCGCCATCGCGGGGCCCTTGTCGTCGCAGGAGCCGCGGCCGTAAAGCCTTCCATCGACGACGAGCGGTTCGAACGGCTTCGTCACCGTCCAGCTGTCGCTCACGGGAACGACGTCGAGATGGGCGAGGATATCGAGGTTCGCGGGGCCGTCGTTCAGATCGGCCGTGCAGACGTAGTTTTCATAGTTCTTCGCGCGGAAGCCGTGCTCTTCGATGATCCGGAGCGCTTCCGCGACGGCCGCCGCGGGGCCTTCGCCGTACGGCTTGCCGGGCTTCGCCTCCTCCTTGTCGCTCTTGATGGCGACGAGGCGCGAAACGTCGCGGATGACGTCGCCGGCGTGTTCTTTGAAATAGGATCCAAGTTTCTGTTTCAGTTCTTCGCGGGTCATTGTCGTTGCCTTTCTGTCTTTCGTTCCGGGGGCCTATTCCACGTCCTCGAGGACCTCGTCCGGCGGGTTGTCGAGGACCTCCGGATGTTTCAGGATCCGCATCAGGACCTTGAAGGCGCTCGCCATATAGAAGCCGTCGGTGATGCGCTCGTCCGCAACGACGCGGCAGCTGACGTAGCGCTTCTTCACGACGTTGCCGTCGTCGTCGAGCTCGTAGCCGATCTCCTTCGCGCCGAACACGAGGAACGTCGAGACGTTGCCGAAGTTGTAGATGTGGTGGTAGACGGGCGGGATGCCGAGCGAGCCGAGGTTCGAGATGAAGAACGTCGCGTGGAACGGGGACGCCTCCTCGATGACCTTCGGCATGATGCCGAAGTAGTCGAGCGCGTTCATCAGCCCGACGAACGCGCGCAGGATCAGCGACGGCATCTTCACGAGCGCGCGCGCGACGTTGTCGAGCGCCGTCGTGTCGCCCTCCGCCTTCGCCGCGTCGATCGCCGCGTTCATCTCCTTGTAGACGTCGTAGATCGTCTCATCCGGGCGGAAGCGGAGCTTGATGCCCGTTTCCTGGCCCGTCTCGGTCATCGCCTTCTTGACCATCATCGAGAAGACGATCTCGTCGCGGTGGTAGATCTTGTTGCCGGAGATGTAGCGGTTGATGCCGGGTTTCTGGGAAAGCATCCGGACGAACGCGGCCGTGACGACGTGCATGAAGCCGAAGCCGCGCATGCCTTCTTCGTGGCGTTTTTTGTTGATGTACTTCTCGATCGGCGCCATATCGACCTTGTACTCGAAGAAGTTCATCGCGTCGTTGCGCTTCGGCATGACGACGGCGCCGACGTACGCCATCGGGTCGAGCGAGCGGATCTTCCGTCCGTCGCGGCGGTCTCCGGGACGCTTCTTATACGTCTTTTCCGCTTTCTGCGGAGCGGTCATTTCCGCTGTGTTCTGTTCCTGTTCCATGATCGTTCCCCTTCCGGTGGTTTATTCGAATGACGTCACGAGGCGGTATTCCTTCGAGACCGTGTCGACGAGCGGCTGGAAGATCTCCCAGCACTTCATCTGGGCGAATCCGTCCGCGCGCGTGAAGAGCGTCTGGGTCGCGAGTTTCTTCGCCATGTTCTGTTTCGCGAGGCGCTCGAACGCGTTCTGTTCCTCCATCGTCAGCTTCAGATCGCCGAACGCGAGGAGTCCCTTCTCCGTGTCGTCGAACGTCATATCCTCAGGCCGAAGCTCGAGATACGTCAGCGTCGTATGGGGGATCTTCAGCGTGACGGTCTTTTCCTCGTCGTCAACGGTGATCCGGCTCGCGTCGAGCTTTGACAGGTCGAGCGTATAGACGCCCGTTCCCGCGAAGGTCACGCTCTTCGTCTTGCGGAAGACGGCCCAGTCGCCGAAGCCCGCTTTCGTGATCAGCGAGACGTATTCGACGTCCTGCTCCATCACGACGAGTTCCTCCTTGATGCGTGTCGATCCGAGGATCGCGTCCATGAAGTCGATCGCCGTGAAGCCGAGGTAGTGGGCGCTGACGACGTTCGGTTCGGTCGGCGTCGTGTCCGGCAGATTCTTCGGTTTTCGGAGCGCCTTGACGGCCGTCGGCATCAGAAGCCCGACGAGACAGCCGATCAGAACGCCGATGAGGAGCCCCTTGAGGAACTTCATCGAACCGCCCTTCTTTTCTTTCTTCTCCGTGTCAGCCAACGGTGCACCTCCTTTCGATTCTTCCGTCCGCGCGTTCCGGACGCGCCGGACGGCTCTTCTCCGTTATCGGATCTGGTCGAGCCCGAGGCGGAACGCCTTGACGTTCAGCTCCGCGAACTGGGGTTTGACGTTTTCGCGCACGGCCTTTTCCCAGTCGATCCGCGGGTCGTCCGCCAGACCGAGCGCCTTCACGAGCGCGCCGAGCAGGATCACGTTCATCGCCTTCGCGTTGCCGAGGCCTTCCGCGAGTTCGCCCGCCTTGAATACCGCGACGTCCGCTTTCGAGGCCAGTTCGTCGAGGATGCGCAGCGGGTATTTCGCGACGCCCATCAGGATCGGAACGGACGGGATCTCATGGTCGTTGACGACCATTTTGCCGCCCTTCTTCAGATAGCCGATCCAGCGGAGCGCTTCCATCTTTTCAAACGCGACGATCACGTCCGCGTCGCCCTCGCCGATGATCGGGCTCCACACCTTTTCGCCGTAGCGGACCTGGGTCGAGACGTTTCCGCCGCGCTGGGACATGCCGTGGATCTCGCTCATTTTCACGTCGTAGCCGGCCTGGATCAGGCCGTTCGACAGGATCTTCGACGCCAGGATCGTTCCCTGGCCGCCGACTCCGACAAGGAGAATGTTCTTGACTTCACTCATCGTCTTCTCCTCCTATCTCTTGCTCACTTTGATCGCGCCGAACGGGCAGACCTGGGCGCAGACGCCGCAGCCGGTGCAGGATTCCCTGTTGATCGTGACCTTCAGGGACTTGTAGATCGCGGGGCAGCCCGTCTTCGAGCAGAGCCCGCAGCGGCGGCAGCGATCCTGGTCGATCTCCGCGACCTTCGGCGAGAGATCGAACGTCTCGCGGTCCTCGCGGCTGAACTTCTTCAGCGCGCACGGCCATTTCGTGATGATGACGGACGCCTCGTCCCGCGCGAGCGCCTCGTCGAGCGCTTCGTCGCATTCCTTCAGGTTCAGCGGGTTGACCGTCCGGATGTTTTCGGGTTTCATGCCGAGCGCGACGCAGAGCGCGGGGATGTCGACCTCGGTCGTCTCTTCGCCCATCAGCGTATAGCCGGTCCCGGGGTTCTCCTGGTGGCCGGTCATGCCGGTGATGCGGTTGTCGAGGATGACCGTCACGTTCGTGCCCTTGTTGTAGATCGCGTCCATCAGGCTCGTGACGCCGCTGTGGAAGAACGTCGAGTCGCCGATGCAGGAGACGACCTTCGTGTCGCGGCCGGTGCGTTTGAAGGCGACGGAGGCGCCGTGGCCGGACGAAACGGACGCGCCCATGCAGATCGTCGTGTCGATCGCGGAGAGCGGCGGCGCCGCGCCGAGCGTATAGCAGCCGATGTCGCCCGTGACCATGATGCCCTTCTTTTTAGAGAGGGCGTAATAGAAGCCGCGGTGCGGGCAGCCCGCGCACATGGCCGGCGGACGGACGACGGCCTGAAGGTCGGATCTAAGCGTCTCCGGAACGTCCTTCACGACGTCCGGAAGGATCGGATGGAAGACCGTGCGGAGGATATCGGGGTTCAGTTCGTCGAACGCGGGAACGACGTCCTTGCCGACACAGGCGATGCCGTTCGCCTTGAGGTTGTTTTCGATATAGGGGTCGACCTCCTCGACGACGTAGACCGTTTCGACGGTCTCCGCGAACTTCTTCGCGAGCGCGACCGGGAACGGATACGTCAGGCCGAGCTTGAGGTAGGAAGCCTTTTCGCCGAAGACCTCCTTCGCGTATTCGTACGAAACGCCGGAGCAGGCGACGCCGATCCGGCCTTTGCCGTCCTTCGCGTCCGCCGCCGGTTCGATCGTATTGACCGCGCAGTCGTTCGCGTACGCCTCCTCGCGGGCGAGGCGGTCCGGCAGGTTCTTCCGGCTCACCTTCGCGTTCGCGGGCGTCGAGACGTATTTCGCGATGTTCTTCCTGTATTCGATCGGCTCTTTTTCGACGCGTTCGCCGAGCTCGACCATGCCCTTCGAATGGCAGACGCGCGTCGTCATGCGCAGGAGCACGGGCGTGTCGAACCGCTCGGAGAGCTCGAACGCGAGCTTCGTCATGTCCTTCGCTTCCTGGGAATCCGACGGCTCGAGCATCATCACGCGCGCCGCGGACGCGTAGTTGCGGTTGTCCTGCTCGTTCTGGGAGCTGTGCATGCCCGGGTCATCGGCGCTCACGACGACGAGGCCGCCCGTCACGCCGGTGTAGGCGACCGTGAACAGCGGGTCCGCCGCAACGTTCAGGCCGACGTGTTTCATGCAGGCCATCGCCCGCACGCCCGCGATCGAGGCGCCGAGAGCCGCTTCGAGCGCGACTTTCTCGTTCGGCGCCCATTCGCTGTAGAGGCTGTCCCGGTAGACGGTGCCGAGCGTCTCCAGGATCTCCGTGCTCGGGGTCCCCGGGTAAGCGGACGCGAACACGAGGCCCGCTTCGTACGCGCCCCGCGCGACCGCCTCGTTTCCGGTCATCAACTGTTTCATCTCTTTATCTCCTTATCCCGTTTGCGGTCATTCCGCGCAAAACACGGCTCGCGCCTGGACGTTTCTTAACGCAGCGGTACTAAGCTCTGCCTGCGCCTCCGGCTTGGCAATCGCCAAGTGCCGGCTAAAACGTACGTTTTGCTTCGGAACGTCCGCAAACTGTATTTCGTTGATCAATTGCTGAAAACCTGCCGGAACGGAATCTCCGGTCCCGCCGTTCAGTTCATAAGCAACCGGTATTTGCGCCTGTATTTGTCCGCAAGCTCGGCGTTGCCGAGGGCCTCGTACAAATCGGACAGGCCCATGAGCGCCTCCAGGTTCGACGGGGAGATCCGCAGGACCTCGCGGTACGAGGCGACGGCATCGTCCGGCCGGTCCATATCGACGTAGGCCTGCGCGAGGTAGAAGTGCATCGGCCACCAGTTGCGGAACTGCGATTCGCGGTACGGCTCGAGGAGCGCGATGCCCTCGGCCGCGCGGCCCGCGATGATCGCGTTGCATCCCTGCTCGATCGTGATCGGATCGGCGAGCTGGTCGCGCCGTTCGTTGATCTCTTTGATCTCTTCGGCCTGGCGTTCGGGGTCCGCGAGCGCGAGGAACTTCTTGAAGCAGAGGTCCGTCTTCGCGTAGAGCCCCATGTTCAGGTAGCAGTAGCCTAAATGATACCACGCAGGCGCGAATTCGGGGAAGCGGAACGTCATCGTTTCGTACAGTTCCATCGCTTCGGCCTTGAACTGGCCGCACTTTTCCTCGCGCGCGCGGCTTTCCTCGTCCGTCTCGTCCATATGGGCAGGCTCCTCGAGCTTCCGGCTCATCTCGGAGCAGGCGCCCGCGAGGCCGAACATCGCGTCGCACAGGTACGCGCCGTTTTCGCCGTCCGAGTCACCCGACGCGAGCGCGAGCACGCCGCGGAACAGCACGCACGCCCGCAGGAGATCGCCCTTCGCCGTCGCGTCAGCCGCGTCGTGGAGGAACGCCTCGCGGACCTTTACCGCGAAGCAGACGCGGAGGTACTCCGCGTACGATCCCGCGTGCGGGAACGCCGGATCCATTCCGGTCACGAAGAGCATGTTCTCGCCCATCTTCGCGATCGAAAGGCCGCCTTCGCGGAACGCCTTGAAGTCGTCGGCCTTGAACGGCACCGGCACGCCCTTCATGAACGCGAGCCGCGGTTCCTTTTCCCAGTACCCCGCCGCCAGCGTGTCGAACAGGAACGTTTCCTTGTACCGCTCCGTCAGATATGGAGTTATGCGGCTTTTCATCAAATCGTACATGATCTTGTTATTATCGGGTGCGGTTCGGCAAACCGTTCTCCGCGCGGCGTTGAGGACGCCGGAGCTTAGTACCGTTACGTCCGATTCGCAGCGCAAGCGTAAGCGCGGAGAATGGTTTGGCGGACAGCGCCCGCCGAATTACATGCGCGTGGGCGATTGGATGCCCAGAAGCGCCAGTCCGTTGCGGATCGTATTCCGCGCGGCGACCGTGAGCAGCACCTTCGCCGCCCGCTCGCCCGCGTCGTCGGTCAGAATGTGTTCGTCGTGGTAGAACTTGTTGAATTCCTGGGCGACGTCGATGATGTGGCGCGTCACGTCGGACGGCTCGTATTCGTCGCCCGCCCTCCGCACGACGGCTGGGAAGTCGTAGATCGAACGGATCAGCGCCTTCGCCGCGTCGGACGAGAGCTTCGTGTAGTCGGCCGCCTGTTCGAGCGTGGCGACGTCCGGTTCCTCGACGTCAAGTCCCGCCTTCCGGAGGACCGAGCAGCACCGCGCGTGGGTGTACTGGACGTACGGACCCGTCTCGCCGTCGAAGTTCAGGACCTCGTCCCAGACGAACGTGTAGTCCTTGATCCGGCTCGTGGAGAGCTCGTTGAACAGCACCGCGCCGATGCCGACGATCTTCGCGGTCTCGTCGACGTTGTCCGTCGCGACGCCTTTTTCGATGATGAT
>JAEEUO010000049.1 GCA_016286935.1 Bacillota bacterium
TTGATGTTCTCTTCGTAGGACTGGTAGGCGGCGTTGAGCGTGCAGAGGCGGATCGCCTGGAGGACGGTGACGGCCTGCGCCTTCGAGCACTGGTAGTTCGCGCGGCGGTCATAGCGGTTGACCATGCCGTCGATCATCTCGAATCCGACCGGGCCCGACGGAGCGTCGGAGTGGCAGGAGGCGACGACGCCGGCTTCGAGCATCGACTTCACGGCGCCGAGGTACTCTTCGCGCTTCGGTCCGTAGAAGCGGGCAAGGTTCTTGCCGTTGCGGACCTGGAGGCCTGCGTTGACGGACGGGCAGATGTTCATCTTGGCCATTCTGTCGATGAGATCCTGGTCGACGAGCATGCAGTGTTCGATGCGGTGGCGGCGGGCCTTGAAGGCTTCGCGCTCGGCGTCGGTCTTGCATTCCGCGAAGGCGGCTTCGTAGCCTTCGACCATGTGTTCGATGGCCTGGTCGCCCATCGCGTGGGACGTGCACTGGCATTCGTGGGCGTCGATCTCTTTAATATAAGCGATCGTCTCTTCGCGCTCCCAGCCGTGTTCGGACGGGGCGTTCGGATCGTGGGAGTACGGCTCGCGCGTCCAGCAGGTCGGGCCGCCGGAACCGCCGTCGATCATGAACTTGCAGGGGCCGACGCGGAAGTGCTCGTCGCCGAGGCCGGTCACGAAGCCGAGCTTCATCCAGTGATCGTTGTCTTCCTTCGAATACGGCTTGCCGAAGATGGAGTGGAGGGCCATATACGAACGGATCTTGAATTCGCCGTTCTTGCAGAGCTTCTGCATGATGTGGTAGGACGGCGCGTCGCATTCGCCCATGTCGCCGACGGACGTCACGCCGTTTTCGAGCGCGATCTTCTGGGCGACCATCGCGGCCTTGGTCTGCTGTTCGGGCGTGTATTCGACCTGGCCCCAGAGCCAGAAGTGGGTGTGGCCGCGGACCATGCCGGTCAGCTTTCCGTTGACGACCTCGACCTCGTCCTTCGGGTATTTCGCGGCGTCCTCCGGTCCATACACGCCGAGGTATTCGAGCGCTTTGTGGTTGTACATGCAGATGTGGCCGCCGCCGTGCATGCAGTGGACGGGGTTCTCGGGCGCGATCGCGTCGAGTTCCTCGATCGTCGGATGGCGCTTTTCGCCGTCGAACATCGTCGGCTCGTATCCCATCATCGAGATCCATTTGCCGGGTCCCTTCTCCGCGACGGCCTTCCGGATCACGTCGAGCATCTCCGCGAGCGAGTTCACGACGGGCCGGCGGGTGTTGTACATGCCGGTCGAGCCGTCCGGCGCGCACATTCCGGTCAGGATCGGGTGGAAGTGGGCGTCGTTGAAGCCGGGAAGCAGCGCGCGTCCCTTGAGATCGATGATCTTCGTGTCGTCGGAGACGAGCTTCATCAGGTCTGCGGTCTTTCCGACGAAGACGATCTTGTTGCCCTTCACGCCGACGGCTTCACAGACGTCGTCCGCCTCGTTGACGGTCACGACGGTGCCGTTCACGAACGCGGTGTCGATGTAGCGGTAGTCAAAGTTCATATTGAGTACTCCTTTCAGGTCAAGGGGTTACGGGAACAGGGTCAGAAGGTCGCTCATCCGGGAGAGCGCCGCGTCGCAGTGGGACGGGACGCCGAACCCGTAGGCGGCGTGGATGAACGGGATCCCCGCGAGATCGGCCGCGTCGCAGTCGCCCTGGGTATCGCCGATGTAGACGGCCCGCGGCGTTTCCTTCGTCGCGAGCGCGCGGTCGAAGACGCAGTTGTGGCGCTTCATCAGGATCTTGATGTTCTCGCCTTTCGGCAGCTCGGTCTCGCCCCACTCCATCGTCGCGAAGAAGAGGTCGCGAAGGTCCATCGATTCGAGGAACGCGTCGATGTAGCCGGTCTGGCAGTTCGAGACGATGCCGAGCCGGTAGCCGCGGCGCGACAGCTCCTCCAGCGTTTCGCGGCACCCCTCCATCAGGACGCCGCCGTGTTCGCGGATGTAGCCGACCTCAAACGTCGCGCAGGCGTCGAGGATCTCGTCGCGGACGTCTTGGGCGCCGTCCGGCATCAGGATCATCCCGATCTCGTACATCGTCCGGCCCATCACCGAGCGCACGATCGCGCCGGTCATCACCGGGAACGAGATCCCGAGTTCGGGCTCCTTCTCGCGCAAAACGATATTCCAGCTGTCGGCGACGTTGTCGGACGAATCCCAGAGGGTGCCGTCGAGATCGAATAAGAGTATCGTATCTTTCATAGATGAAGTCCTTTTTTCACACGGTCGGACACAAAGAGAGCAAGGGCCATTTTCAGGAGATCCGGAACGACGTACGGCAGGACGCAGACCGCGAGCGCGGAGGCGAACGTATAGCCGCCGCCCTTTCCGCTCATCACGACGCAGAACCAGACGGTCCCGAAGAGATAACAGAGCACGAGTCCGAGAACGAGAACGGCGATCCGCCGGACCGCCGTCCGCTCTTTGACGAGCGTCTCGAACGCGGTGTAGAGGACGCTGATGGCGAGGAAGCCGATGATATAGCCGCCCGTCGGCCCGAGAAGCGCCGAGAGGCCTCCCTTGAAGCCTGAAAAGACCGGAAGGCCGACCGCGCCGAGGAGCATATAGAGGACGATGCTCATCGTTCCGCGCTTTCCGCCGAGGATCAGTACGGCCGCGAACACGGCGAAGATCTGCATCGTGAACGGCACCGTCAGAGGGACGGTGATCCATGCCGAGACGCAGATGATGACGGTCATCATCGCGACGAGGCTCATCGTGCGGACGTTCATTTTCGCGGTCATTCGGAGGCTCCTTCGGTTCCGGTCACATAAAAACAGTCGAAAAAGGCGTCCCCGGAGGGACGCCTTCATTGTATCGTATTTCCGATGCTGAAACAACCGCGTTTTTCACGGCGGATCATTTCAGGATGACCGAGGTATAAGGGCCAACGGTCAGTTCATGCGGGTTGGAAGCGCCGCCCGTCTTCGCTTCGCCGGGGCCGACCGTCTCGAGGATCTCCGAGAAGCCGTACGCGCCGTATTTGCCGAGGTCGACCGTCGTCTCCGCGTTGCCCGTGTTGTGGATGACCGCGATGCGCTCGTCGCCGTACGTGATGTCGAAGCCGCCGCAGAACTTGTCGCCGAAGTCGATCGCCGCGTAGGTGCCGCGCCCGATCGCCGGGTAGCGCCCGCGGATCGAGATGACCTTCGCGTAGTGGTTCAGGATGCTCGCTTCATCCGCGAGCTGGTCCTGCACCGTTCCGTTGACCTGCTTCGAGCTGTCGAACGACGTGCCCTGCGGGTCGCGGACCGTGTCGCCGTCGCCCCACAGCATCGCGAGGCGCCGGTTCGCGTCGGTGTTCGAGGAGCCGCGCGAGCCCTTCATCGCGATCTCCTCGCCGTAGTAGATGACCGGCGATCCGGGGCTGAGCAGGAGCAGGTTCGCGCCCATGAAGGCCGATCCCGCCGAGACGGTCAGGTAGCCGGCCGCGCGGTCCATGTCGTGGTTCGCGATGAACGGCACGAAGAACGCGTCGTCGCGCTTCTCCCGGATCTTCGCGTTGACCGAGGTGACGTATTTCGTGAAGACGTTGATCTGGTTCGCCTTGCCCTTCGCGGCGTTCGCGATCATCCCGTCCGCCGTCGCGACCGAGAAGTCGAAGCAGTTGAGCGCGTCGTAATACTGAAGGATCTCGGAGTTGCCCGACCAGCACTCGCCGACGGTGTACATGTCCGGATACGATTCCTTCATTCCCTTGAGGAAGTCCTTCCAGAACGCGACGTTGCGCGCCGCCTCGCCGAAGTAGATGTACTTGACCGCGTCGAAGCGGAAGCCGTCGACGCCGAGATCGAGCCAGTAGCGGCAGACCTTCTCCATCTCCTCGCGGACCTTCGGGTTGTCGTAGTTCAGCTCCGGCATCCCGGTGTCGAAGTTGCACTCATAGAACTGCGTTCCGGTCGTCCCGAGCTTCGCGTACGAGCAGCCGTTGCGGCGGTGATCGGCGTCCGCCCAGGAATACCAGTCGTAGTACTCGTTCGACGTGTCGCCGTTGTTGTGGGCGCCGACGAACTTCTGGAACCAGACGCACGAGCTCGAGCTGTGGTTCAGGGCGATGTCGAGGATGACCTTGACGTTCCGCGCGTGGCAGAGCTCGAGGAGTTCCTTCATCGCCGCCTCGTCGCCGAACTTCGGATCGATCGTGTAGTAGTCGATCGTGTCGTATTTGTGGTACGAGGGCGACTGAAAGACGGGCGAGAGCCAGAGCAGCTGGACGCCGAGGTCGTTTCCGCCGTTGATGTCGCCGTCGTTCAGGTAATCCATGCGGTTGATGATGCCGCGGAGATCGCCCGTGCCGTCGCCGTCCGAATCGGAGAACGAGCCGACGAAGATCTGGTAGATGACGCGGCAGTTGTCGTCGATCGGGTCGACGGCCGCCTTGCCCGTTTTGCCGGAGGCGCAGCCGGCAAGGGACGCGGCGGCGAGCGCGAACGTCACGAGAAGCGCAAGGATGCGGATCGTCTTCTGTTTCATCTTATTCCCCCACATAATTGAACATCACGTCGTCGATGTCGCCCCAGCAGTTCGCCTCGGCGATCTCGACGTGGATACCGATCGCGACCGGCCGGCCCGCCTCGCAGCGGATCCCGTCGATCCGGTACGTCCGGTAGCCGTCCGAATAGCTCGTGACCGTCACCGGGACGCGCGCGGCCTCTTCGCCGCCGGTCAGGACGTACCCGTAAACGTTTTCCTTCGAGGCCGTGACCGCGGCCGTTCCCTGGCCGCCGCCGAGGACGGAGAAGGTGAGTTTATACGTTCCCGACGCGCGGAGCTGAAGCGTCTGGACGATGTCGAAGTTCACGCCCGAAGCGTCGCTCGTCCAGAAGTGGTACGCGTTCTGTCCGGTCTTCGGGTTTTCGGCCGTCACGCCGATCTTGTGCGTGTTCGAAGGCGTTCCGGCGTTGACCGTGAGCTCCCACGGGGCGGCCGACGCGTCCTCGAACGAATCGTTTTCGACGAAGTTGAACTCGCGGACCGCGAGGGCGCACGTCACGCCGTAGCCTTCCGCCTTTCCGGGGATCGTGTAGTCGGCGTTCCCCTTCGCGCGCGCGGCGGCGAGATCGAACGGCTCCCACGTCACGGCGGCGTCCTTCTTCGTGTTGTCGGAATAGACGACGGGAACCGTCTTCGGGAGTTCGAAGGACGCGTCGTCCGTCATCATCGTCACCGCAGCGTCGAGAGCGCCGTCCGCGTAGACGGGCGCGTCGTTTCCGCCCTTCATCAGCGCGAAGACCTTCAGCGATTCGAGCGGCTTCCCGCCGGCGTCGAAGAGCGCCTGGTTGTCGACGGCCGAGCCGCCGTACCACTTGCCCGCGTCGTTCGGGTCGTATTCCTTCGCGTAGGAGGACGCCCAGCCGCTGCCGTGCTCCTCCCAGAGCGCTTTGTTCGCCTCAAGGCTTTCGCGTCCGACGGAGATCCACGTCCCCTCCCAGTAGCAGACGCCGATCGCGTCCTTCGTCCGGTTCACGAGGACGTCGGTCAGGTCGCGCAGGAAGTTCGCCTGGCCCGCGACGGTCATCGGGTACGACGCGCCGGCCGCGCCGCCTTCGCCGATCGTGTTCGACCAGAAGTCGGTGTCTTCGGTCGTGAAGGCGTACGACGTCTCCATCACCATCGTCTTCTTGCCGTACTTCTCCGCGACGGCCGAGAGCGTCTCCGCGAGGTTGTCGAACGTGCCGTGCCAGTACGGGTAGTACGACGACCCGAACACGTCGTAGTCGATCTTGTAGTAGTCGAGCCGGAACGCGTAGTCGAGCATGTTGTCGCTCTTCTCGGGGTTCGTGAAGTGGACGCAGACGAGCGCGTCCGGGAAGACCTCGCGGATCGCCTTCGACGAGGCGGCCATCAGCTTGCAGATCCCCGCCCATTTCGTCTCGCCCGCGAGGTGGCCGTTCGTCTCGTTGCCCGTCTGGACCATCGCGACGCGGACGCCCTCCTTCTTCAGCGCTTCGAGCGACTCCTTCGTATACGCGTAGACGGCGTCGGCCTTCTCGTCGGCCGTCATCCCCTTCCACGCCTTCGGGACCATCTGCTTCGACGGATCGGCCCAGAAGTCGGAGTAGTGGAAGTCGACGAGCAGGCCCATCCCGGCCTTCGTCGCGCGTTTGCCGATGGCGGCGGCCTTTTCGATGTCGTTGTTGCCGCCGCCGTAGCCGCGTCCGTCCTTGTCGTACGGATCGTTCCACACGCGGACGCGGATCAGGTTCACGCCGTTTTCCGCGAGCGTTTCGAACACGTCCTTCGGCTCCCCTGCCGCGTCGCGGTAGACGACGCCGGACGCTTCCTCCGCGATCACGGACGAGGCGTCGACGCCGAAAAAGAAGTCCTCCGGGAGGCTATCGACCTTTTTCACGCAGAGCGTGTCGGACGTCACGGCCTTCGCCGGTCCCTGTTCCGCCGCGCAGCCCGCGAGACCCGCCACAAGGCCCAGAACGGCCGCCAGAGCGATTATTTTACGGTATTTGATATACTTTCCCATCATGCGTTTTCCTGTGCGCAAAACGGCTCCAGGGTCGCCGTTTTGCAAAAAGCGGGCGCGCGAACCGCGCGCCCGCCCGTTTCGTTCATTCAGTCGACGAGGAGGTTTTTCTGGTCCTCTTTGCCGAAGAAGTGCATGACCTTTCCGCCGAACGTGACGTACATCGTCTGGCCGGCGCCGAGGTGCTCGCGCTGGTCGGCCGTCAGGTCGACGGTCGGGATGCGGACGATGATCGCCTCGCCCGTTTCGGTCACGGCGTGGATGTGGAGCTCGGAGCCCATCATCTCGTTGACCTGGACGGTGCACTTGAACGCCTGCGGATTCGACGCGTCGCTGAGCTGCATGTGCTCCGGACGGACGCCGAGGATGATGTCCTGCTCCGGAACGCCGCGCTTCGCGAGCGCCTCGCCCTTCTCGCCGTCGACGCGGATCTTCGCGCCGTACGCGTTGACGAAGTACTGGCCGTCCTCGCGGAGGAGGCGGGTCTCCATCACGTTCATCTTCGGCGCGCCGATGAATTCCGCGACGAACAGGTTCGCCGGCATGTCGAAGACCTCGGTCGGCGTGCCGACCTGCATGATGTAGCCGTCCTTCATGACGACGATGCGGTCGCCGAGCGTCATGGCCTCGGTCTGGTCGTGGGTGACGTAGATGAACGTCGAGTCGATCTTCTGGCGGAGAAGGATGATCTCCGCGCGCATCTGGTTGCGGAGCTTCGCGTCGAGGTTCGACAGCGGCTCGTCCATCAGGAACACCTTCGAATCGCGGACCATCGCGCGGCCGATCGCGACGCGCTGGCGCTGGCCGCCCGAAAGAGCGCGCGGCTTGCGCATCAGGTACTGCGTGATGCCGAGCGTTTCGGCGGCGGACGTCACGCGGTTGTAGATCTCGTCCTCGTTCATGTGCTTCAGCCGGAGCGGGAACGCCATGTTGTCGTAGACCGAGAGGTGCGGATAGAGCGCGTAGTTCTGGAAGACCATCGC
>JAEEUO010000050.1 GCA_016286935.1 Bacillota bacterium
TTGAGCTGGGCGAGCCAGCAGACCGTGATCGCCGTAAAGCCGACGCCCGCGGCGACGCCGTCCGCGAGGGTATGGTCCGCGCCGCTGACGACGAGGAACCCGACGAGGCCGGCGATCGCACCGGAAAGGAACGCGGTCCGGACCGTGATCCGGCGGACGTTCATGCCGGCGTAGCGCGCCGTGTTCTCGCTTTCGCCGAGGACGGCGATCTCATAGCCGTGCTTCGTGAATTTCAGATAGACGAACAGCACGACGACGAGAACGAGGACGACGATCCAGCCGATGTGGACGCCGAAGATCGACGGCAGATACGCCGATTTCGCGAAGTTCGGGATGATCTGGGAGCCGGGCTTCCCTTCCCAGGGGCCGCCCTGGAGCCATTTGACGATGCCGATCGCGATGTAGTTCATCATCAGCGTGAACAGCGTCTCGTTCGTCCCCCAGCGGGATTTGAAGATCGCGGGGATCGTTCCCCAGAGGCCGCCGAAGACCGTTCCCGCGACCGCCATCAGGATCAGGAGGACGGGAGACGGAAGGCCGGAGCACTTCAGCGCGAAGAACGTCGCCGCCATCGCGCCCATCGTGATCTGTCCCTCGGCGCCGATGTTCCAGTAGCGCATCTTGAAGCAGGGCGCGAGCGCGAGGGCCGTGCCGAGCAGCGGAACGGCGTATTTGATGACCTGGCGGATGACGGTCTTCTTGCCCCAGGAGCCCTGGATCATGATGCCGTAGGCGCTGACGGGGCTCACGCCGAGCGCGGCGAAGATCGCGAAGCCGATCAGGAGCGCGAAGAGGAACGCGCCGAGACGGATCAGCCACGTCTTTCCGGGCGCCATCGATTCGCGTTTCGCGATGCGGAGAAGCGGTGTTTTCTGTTCCATTACGCCTCCGCCTCCTTTCCGCCGACCCGCGTCATCAGAAGGCCGATCTCCTCCTTCGGGGTCGTCCTCGCGTCAACGATGCCGCTGACTTCGCCGCCGCAGAGGACGAGGATCCGGTCGCAGAGCTCGAGGAGGACGTCGAGGTCCTCGCCGACGAAGATGACGGCCGCTCCCTTCGCCTTCTGGGCGCACATAAGGTCGTAGATGATGTAGGACGTGTTGATGTCGAGCCCGCGCACCGCGTACGCGCTCATCAGAACGGACGGCGACGTCGCGATCTCGCGGCCGACGAGTACTTTCTGGACGTTTCCGCCGGACAGCTTCCGGACGGGATAATCGATCCCCGGCGTCACGACTTCGAGGAAGTCGTGGACCTGGTTCGCGAGCTTTTCGGGCTCCTTGCGGTCGACGAAGATCGATTTGCCGCGCGTGTAGGAGCGGAGCATCATATTGTCGGTCATGCCCATGCCGCCGACGAGGCCCATGCCGAGCCGGTCCTCGGGGACGAACGCGAGCGCGACGCCGGCCTCCTTGATGTCCATCGGCGTCTTGCCGACGAGCTCCTCGGGCTTCTTTCCCTCGGGGCTGTAGATGATCGAGCCCTTTTCGATGCGCCTGAGGCCGGCGATCGCTTCGAGGAGCTCCTTCTGGCCGGAGCCGGCGATCCCCGCGATGCCGAGGATCTCGCCGCTGTACGCGATGAAGCCGACGTCGTTCAGCTTCGTCACGCCTTCGCTGTTCTTCACGGTCAGCCCCGCGATCGTCAGGCGCGGTTTCGGGTCCTTCGGGACGGTGCGGTTGATGTCGAGCGTCACGGCGCGGCCGACCATCATGTCGGTCAACGCCTGGGGGTTCGTCTCGGACGTGCGGACGGTCTTGATGTGCTGTCCCTTGCGCAGGACCGCGACGACGTCCGAGATCGCCATGACCTCGTTGAGTTTGTGCGTGATGAGGAAGATCGCCTTGCCGTCGTCCCGCATCGCGCGGAGGACGTTGAAGAGCTTTTCGATCTCCTGGGGCGTCAGGACCGCGGTCGGCTCATCGAGGATGAGGATGTCCGCGCCGCGGTAGAGGACTTTTATGATCTCGACGGTCTGTTTCTCCGAAACGGACATGTCGTATACTTTCTTGTTCGGGTCGATGTCGAATCCGTAGCGGTCGCTGATCTCCCTGACGCGCGCCGCCGCGGCCTTCATATCGAGCTTTCCGGGAAGGCCGAGAACGACGTTCTCCGCCGCCGTGAACACGTCCACGAGCTTGAAGTGCTGGTGGATCATGCCGATGCCGTTGTCGAACGCGTCCTTCGGGGACGCGATCGTGACCGGCTTCCCGTCGACGAAGATCTGGCCTTCGTCGGGGTAGTAGATTCCCGCGAGCATGTTCATCAGAGTCGTCTTTCCCGAGCCGTTTTCGCCCAGGACGGACATGATCACGCCGCGGTCCACGTAGAGGTCGATCTTATCGTTCGCGACGACGCTGCCGAACCGCTTCGTGATGTTCTTCAGTTCCACTGCATGAACGGTCGTTTCCATGTAGTCTCCTTAACAGGGGAAAAACGGGAGGGGCAAAAAGCCCCTCCCGGAGAAAGGTGTCGGATTATTCGACGATGGTGATGCCGTCGATCGCGATCGCGAAGTACGGCGCGGACTGGAAGTAGGATTCCTTGAACTCGCCGTTGATGATGGCTTCGTTCGAATCGGGCACCCAGTCGCCGTCGGTGTCGAGCGCCCAGGCGTGGGTGAGGTGTTCGCCCTTCACGGTGAACTGGGAGACGTCGAAGACCTTGACGGAACCGTCGGCGATGCCCTTCTTGGCCTTTTCGACGGCTTCCTTCGTTCCGGCCGCGATGATCGCGTCGTTGTATTCGGTCAGGACGACTTCGCCGTTCGCGGTCGTTCCGCAGTAGTCGGGAGCGAGCGTGCCGCCGTTGTAGACGGTCTTGACGGAATCATAGAAGTACTTCGTCCAGTCGATGCGCGTCGAGACGAGGGAGGCGTTCGGCGCGACGGAGCGCATATCGTTGTTGTAGCCGGTGTGGAACACGCCCGCCTTTTCGGCTTCGACCGCGGCGTTCGTGTTGTCGGCGTGCTGGGAGATGAGGACGGCGCCGTCGGCGATCAGGGCCTTCGCGGCATCGCCTTCCGCGGTCGGATCGGACCAGGAGTCGACGAACTTGACGAGCATCGTCGCGGACGGGCAGACCGAGCGGATGCCGAGGAAGTAGGCGGTGTAGCCCGAAACGACTTCGGCGTAGTTGAACGCGCCGACGTAGCCGACGATCGCCTTGTCAGCGGTGATCGTGCCTTTTTCGATGAGCTCGTTGAGCTTCATTCCGGCGACGATACCGGCGAGGTAGCGGCCTTCGTAGATGTTCGCGAACGCGTTGGAGGTGTTGTCGAGATCATCCTTGTAGAAGTTCTCGTTCGTCATGCCGACAAACTGGACTTCGGGATATTCCTTGACGAGGTCTTCGATCGCGAAGGCGTGGTCGTAGGAGTTGTTGAAGATGACCTTGCAGCCTTCGTCGACGAGGTCCTGGTTCGCGTCGACGACGGGGGCGCCGGAGATGCAGTTGTATTTGATGACCCATTCAACGTCGAGGCCGTCAGCCTTGAGTTTTTCCTGGGCGGCTTTCTGGCCGCGGAGGAAGTTGTAGGTGTAGCCCTGGTCGTTTTCGTCTCCGATGCAGACGAGGCCGACCTTGAGCGTTTCCTTCTCGGGGGTGTTGGTCTCGGGCGTGTTGTTTTCGGTGTTGTCGCCCGTGTTTGTCGGGGTGGCCGGCTTCGGCGTGCAGGCGGCGAGGCCGATGGCCATCACGAGCACGAGCAGAAGCGCAATCACTTTTTTCATGGCGTTTTCTCCTTTTCCTTTCGGACAGCGTTTTGGTGATTGGTTATCGATGAAAGGACGTTCCTCCGTGTCCTGTCATGTCGTTGTCGGGCGGGGCTTTTCCGTTCCTAGCGGAAGATGATCTCGCCGGTCTCGTCGTCCATCGAATCGATCGTCGCGAGGGATTCGAGGCGGACTCCTTCGGCGCGGAGCGCGTCGCCGCCGCACTGAAAGCCCTTTTCGATCACGATGCCGATTCCGGCGAGTTTCGCGCCGGCCGCTTCGATGATCGAGCGGAGGCCGCGGATCGCTTCTCCGTTCGCCAGAAAGTCGTCGATCACCAGCACAGCGTCGTCCGAAGACAGGTACTGTTTGCTGATGACCGCGGTGTAGTCGTTATCGTGGGTGAAGGAATGGATGCGGGCGGAATAGACGCCGTCGTCGAGCTGGGCGGTCTTCTCCTTTTTGGCGAACACGACGGGTACGCCGAAATAGCGCGCCGCCATCACGGCGACGCCGATCCCGGACGCCTCGATCGTCACGATCTTCGTAATGTCCGCGTCCGCGAACAGCCGGTAGAACTCCCGTCCGATCGCGTCGAGAAGGGCCGGGTCGATCTGGTGGTTCAGGAAGCTGTCGACCTTCAGGATGTTGCCCTTTTTCACGACTGCTTCCCGGCGGATGCGCTGTTCAAGGAGATGCATGGCGGTCGTTCCTCCGTGCGTTCAAAAACAAATTCCCAATATACTGTTATTATACAAAAAACCCTTGAAAAATCAAGGGTTTTTCACGATATTCAGAAGATCGAAAGCGTCCTTTACGACGTCCGTTTCGCGCCCCGCGGCGACCTCCAGAGAGGGGCGTATGCCGCCGCGGACGAGAAGCCTGTTTCCGAACCGGTCCATGATCCGGATGATCCGCTCGGGCGTCAGGGAGCTCTTCGCCGCGAAGTCGAACAGAAGCCGTCCGGCCGCCTTGCGGACGCGCGTGCAGCCGACGTCCGCGGCCGCGCTCTTCAGCCGCGCGATCTTCATCAGCGTGACCGCCTCCTCCGGCAGATCGCCGTACCGGTCGATCAGTTCGTCCGTCACGTCGCGCTCGTCCTCCTCCGTCCGGATCTCCGCGATGCGCTTGTACGCGGACAGGCGGGCGATCTCGTCCTCGATGTAGTACTCGGGAAGGAACGCGGGCAGGTCGAGTTCGATCGACGTCTCCTGCTCCTCCTCCGCGGCGTCCGGAACGAGCCCGCCGGCCGTGAGCCGTTTCACCGCGTCGTCGACGAGCTTGCAGTAGAGCTCGTAGCCGATCATCATCATGTGGCCGGACTGCTCGGTCCCGAGGAGGTCTCCCGCGCCGCGGATCTCGAGATCGCGCATCGCGATGCGGAAGCCGGAGCCGAATTCGGTGAACTCGCGGATCGCGCGGAGGCGTTTCTCGGCGACCTCGCTGAGCGCCTTGTCCTTCTGGACCATCAGATACGCGTACGCCATCCGGTTCGAGCGTCCGACGCGGCCGCGGAGCTGGTAGAGCTGGGCAAGGCCGAACCGGTCGCTGTCGAGGACGATGATCGTGTTCACGTTCGGGATGTCGAGGCCGGACTCGATGATCGTCGTCGAAACGAGCACGTCGAAGCGGCCGTTCATGAAGTCCATCATCGTGTTCTCGAGCTCCGTCTCGTTCATCTGGCCGTGCGCGTACGAAACGGTCGCCTCGGGCACGATCTCGCGGATCCCGGCCGCGACGCGCTGGATGCCGCGCACGCGGTTGTAGACGACGTAGACCTGGCCGCCACGGCCGATCTCGCGGCGGATCGCCTCCGCGAGGAGCGCGTTGTCCTGCTCGAGGACGTACGTCTGGACCGGGTACCGCTCCTCGGGCGGCTCTTCGATCAGGCTCATGTCGCGGATGCCGACGAGGGACATGTGGAGCGTCCGCGGGATCGGCGTCGCGGAGAGCGTGAGGACGTCGACGTTCTTCCGGAGCATCTTGATCGCCTCTTTGTGCTGAACGCCGAAGCGCTGCTCCTCGTCGATCACGAGAAGGCCGAGGTCCTTGAAGACCACGTCCTTCGAGAGCATGCGGTGGGTGCCGATGAGGACGTCGACCTTTCCCTCCGCCAGGTCGCGGACCGTCTTCGCCTGCTCGGCGTCGGTGCGGAACCGCGAAAGGACGTCGACGCGGAACGGGAATCCGTCGAACCGCTCCGTGAACGTGAGATAGTGCTGGTTGGCGAGGATCGTCGTCGGAACGAGGATCGCGGCCTGTTTCCCCGCGGAGACCGCCTTGAAGACGGCGCGCGCGGCGACCTCGGTCTTTCCGTAGCCGACGTCGCCGCAGAGGAGCCGCTCCATCGCGACGGGCCGTTCCATATCGCGCTTGATCTCGCGGACGGCGCGCAGCTGGTCGGGCGTCTCCTCGAACGGGAAGCGGTCCTCGAACTCGCGCTGCCACACCGTGTCCTCCGGAAACGCGAACCCCTTCTCGAGCTTGCGGTGGGCGGACAGCTCGAGGAGCTCGCGCGTCATCGACTCGACGGCGGCCTTGACCTTCGCCTTCGTCTTCGTCCATTCCTGGCCGCCGAGGCGCGACACGCGCGGCGCGCCGTCCCCTCCGCCGATGTACTTCTGGACGACGTCCATCTGCTCGACGGGAACATAGAGGATGTCCTCGCCCGCGTAGGAGATCTTCAGATAATCCTTCCGCGCGCCCTGCACGTCGAGCGGCTCGACGCCGAGGAACCTGCCGATGCCGTGGACCTCGTGGACGACGTAATCGCCCTTCCGGATGTCGGTGAACGCCTTGATCGGCTTCGCGTGCTTCGTCTCCTTCTTCGCGCGCGCGTAGCGGATATTCGAGAAGATGTCGCGGTCGGAGAAGAGGATGTACTTCTCGCCCGGGAACTCGGCGCCCTGGGAGAGCTGGCCGGTCACCGTCCGGATCTTTTCCGCGAGGCCGATCGTGTCGAGGAACGATCTCATGTTCTCCTCGCGGCCGTCCGACCCGAGCGCGATGTCGACGGTGTATTTCTTTTTGACGTAGCTCTTCAGATCGGTCTCGAAGAGATCCATCCGTCCGTTGTAGACGGGCGGCTGCTTCGAAGCGAGATTCGTCAGCGAGGCGAGGCGGTCCGCCTCCGGAACGGCGCGCTCGAACGGCTGCAGCAGAAAGACCGGAGAGGCCTTCCGGTACAGCGCGCCGAACGCCTCCGGCTGCGCGTAGCACCGGATCTCCTCCGGACGGACCTCGCCGCGTTCGAGCCTGGCCTTGAAGTCCTCGCGGTATTCCTTTTCCGCGAACGCGAGGACCTCGCGGATGCGCGACGGGTCCTCGATCACGACCGGACAGCCGTCCGGCAGATAATCCCAAAGAAACGCCGTCTCCGGAAGGAGGAGCGGCAGGTAGCGTTCGAGCATCTGGGGGTTCATCCCCGGCTCCGCCTTCTCCAGCTCCTCCGCGGTCAGAAGAGCGAGCTGGGCCGGATAGATCTCGCACCGTTCGAGCGTCCGGACCGAGCGCTGCGTCTCCGCGTCGAAGATCCGGATCGAATCGACCTCGGTATCGAAGAATTCGATGCGGCGCGGCCCTTTCTGGTTGGCCGGAAAGACGTCGAGGATGTCGCCGCGGAAGCTGAACTGGCCGCGCGCCTCGACGGTCCCCTGGATCCGCTCATACCCCATCGCGACGAGGCCGCGGACGATCGCCTCGCGTTCGTAGTCCTTTCCCGTTTCAAAGACGACCGCGCGCGAACGGAACCGCTCCTTCGGCGGGAGGTATTTCAGCGCA
>JAEEUO010000051.1 GCA_016286935.1 Bacillota bacterium
TTGAGTGACGTCCTCGCGCAGGGAGTTCGAGCGGCTGTCGATCGACATGAGCTGGAGGTAGTCGACGACGAGGAGGTCGAGGCCCTTGTCCTTATCGGCCTTCAGGCGGCGCGCACGGGAACGGATCCCCGCGATGTCGGCGCCGGGCGTCGTGTCGATGTAGATCCCCGCGTTCGCGAGGCGGTCGACCGCGACGTAGATCTTCTTCCAGTCGTCCTCGTTGAGGTTGCCGACCTTCAGCTTGCCGAGGTCGACCTTCGATTCAATCGACAGGAGCTTCGAGCCGAGCTCCGTCTCCGCCATTTCGAGCGAGACGAACAGGATCTTCGCGTTCTTCTTCAGCGCCGCGTTGTGGCAGAGCGACAGCGCGAACGACGTCTTGCCCATCGCGGGGCGCGCGGCGAGGATGATGAGGTTGCCTTTTTGGAGGCCGGCCGTCATCTTGTCGAGGTCGCGGAAGCCCGTCGCGAGGCCGGTCAGGCCGTCCTTGTTCTTCGCGAGCTCGTCGAGCATGACGAGGTTTTCTTTCAGGACGTCCGGCAGCGCGACGTAGCCGCTCTTCGTCCGGCCCTGGGAGATCTCGAACACGGCCTGCTCGGCGTTGTTGAGGATGTCCTCGGTCGGCTTCTGTTCGGCGAACGCCGTGTCGATGACGTCGCTCGACGTGCGGATCAGGCGGCGCAGGATCGCCTTTTCGGCGACGATCTGGGCGTACTCGATCGCGTTCGCGGTCGACGGGACCTCGCCCGACAGCTCCGCGATGTACGAACGGCCGCCGGCCATTTCGAGCGTGCGGCGCTTCTTCAGTTCCTCCGAGACGGTCAGAACGTCGACGGGGAGGCTCCGCTCGCTCAGGGAGATGATCGTCGACCAGATCTCTTTGTGGGCGTCCGCGTAGAAATCGTCCGGACGGAGGATCGCCTGGATCTCCGCGATGACGTTCTTCTCGAGCAGGCACGCGCCGAGGACGGACTTCTCCGCCTCGATGCTGTGGGGAGGGATGCGTTCGATCTGGCTCATTGTTCCGCCACCTCGACGACGACCGTTCCCGCGATGTCCTGGAAGAGCTTCACGGGGACGCGGTAGGATCCGGTCTGCTTGATCGGGTTGTCGAGCGCGATCTTTTTCTTGTCGATCTCGATGCCGTGCTGAGCCTTCAGCTCGTCCGCGATCGTCTGGGCCGTCACGGCGCCGAAGAGGCGTCCGCCGTCGCCCGCCTTGTACGCGAGCTTCAGCGCCGCCTTGTCGAGCTTTTCCTTCACGCGCTTCGCCGATTCGAGATCGTTCGCGCGCTTCTCGGCTTCCTTCGCCTTGCGGGCTTCGAGGATCTTCCGGTTCGCGGGAGTCGCTTCCTGGGCGAGGCCCTTCGGCAGGAGCATGTTCCGCGCGTAGCCGTCGCTGACCTTCGCGATCGTTCCGGCCTTTCCGAGCCCTTTGACTTCTTTGAGTAAGATGACCTCCATATCGTTATTCCTCCGTTTCGGTGATGATCGTTCGTATTTTCTGCATGACCTCGGCCTCGGTCCCTTCGGGCTGGGCGCCGGCCATCGTCAGGTGGCCGCCTCCGCCGAGCTTTTCCATGATCGTCTGGACGTTGACCTCGCCGAGCGAGCGCGCGCTGACGGTACAGTGGCCCTCGTCGCCCTTTCCGACGACGATCGACGCCTTGACGCCCTCGACGGCCAGGAGCCCGTCGGCCGCCTGGCTCATGATCATGCGCACCTCCTGGCCGGCCAGCGGGCAGGACGACAGCGCGATGCCGTCGCCGATGAGCTCGGCGCTCGCGATGATCGCGGAGCGGATGCGCGCCTCGCGGAACGTCGACCGGAAGAGGCGGCTGACGGCGACCGTATCGGCGCCGTTCCGCCGGAGCCACGAGGCCGCCTCGAACGTCCGGACGCCCGTCTTCACGCTGAAGTTCTTCGTGTCGAGGGCGATGCCGGCGAGGAGCGCCTCCGCTTCGTGCTTTTCGAGGATCTTGCGGTCGTCGGGGCCGTATTCGAGGATCTCCGTCACGAGCTCCGCCGCCGAGGACGCGTACGTCTCGAGGTAGTTCAGCGTCACGTCGTCGAGGCTGTCCTCGCTCTTGCGGTGGTGGTCGATCAAAACGAGCTTGTCGGTGATTGGGAGCAGGTCGGGGCACTCGAGGAGCTGGGGACGGTTCGCGTCCACGACGACGAGCAGCGACTCGGCCGTCGCGGCGTGGCACGCCTCGTCTCCGGTCATCATCGACGCGCCGGCCTCCGAGGACCGGTCGACGAGCGGGATCAGGGAGTTGTTGTAGGTGCCGATGACGATCGTGCATTCCTTCCCGACGGCGCGGGCGAACGCGGCGACGCCGACGCAGGCGCCGAAGGCGTCCATATCGGGGTCTTTGTGGCCCATGACGAAGACGCGGTCGGACTGCTCCATCAGCTGGCGCAGGGCGTGGGCCATGATGCGGCTGCGGCCCTTGTTGCGCTTCTCGACGGTCTCCATCTTGCCGCCGTAGTATTCGATGTTGGCGCGCTTCTTGACGACGGCCTGGTCGCCGCCGCGGCCGAGCGCGAGATCGAGCGCCGCGTTCGCGAACGACTCGGCCTCCTCGATCGAACGGCCGCCGATCCCCGCGCCGATCGACACCGAAAGCGGGAAGTCGGACGACGTCTGGATCGCGCGGATCCCGTCAAGGATCGAGAAGTGGGTGTCCTCCATCCGCGCGTAGTCCTTCTGTTCGAGGAGGATCACGTAGCGGTAGGAGCGCGGCTTCAGGATCGTCGGGTTGAACGGCGCGGCCCACTGGCGGATCGTCGTCTCGATCTCCGCGACGAGCAGCGCGCGCGTCTCGTCGTCGGATTTGTTGATGATCTCGTCGTAGTTGTCGACGTCGAGGATGATGTAGCAGAGCCGTTCGTCGTTGTACATCGTCTTCAGCGTCTCGAGCGCCGTCACGTCGGTCCAGTAGATCAGGCAGGTGTGGCCGCCGGAATAGGCTTGCGTGCGGTACGTCTTTCCGCCGTGCTCGATGATGTTGTATTCTTCCGTGTTCGCCTGGAATTCGATGTCCTGGACCTTCAGGCCGGTGATCTGGGTGATGTTGTTCCGGAGCGCCTCGGCCGTCTCGTAGAGCGTCTCGAAGCGGTCGTTGCACCACAGGATCGTGCCGTCGTGGTCGATCATGCAGAGCGGCCGCGGGTCCTTCGAGAGGAACATGCGCGACGTTTCGTCGACCTCGCGGAGCAGCGAGCCGGAGTACTTCCGGAGATCGGAGGAGCGGATGCCGACGTAGCTCTTGCAGTAGAAGAACAGGGCGATCGTCACGAGCCCCGCGAAGATGCCGAGGTACAGGTTGCAGAAGAGCAGCAGTACCGTGAACAGGATCGCGACGCCGATCGTCGCACGGAAGTACGGTTTCAATATTCCCTGGAAGAACTTGTTGTTCATTCGGAAATCCTTTCTGCCCGAAGGCGCCCGGGGGCGCCTTTTTCCCACGTCAAAAGATGCCGATGGTTATAGGCTTTAATAGTATACCATATCTTTTGTCAAGTCGCACGTTTTTGTACAAAAATATGCGCGCGCGTGCGAACGCGCGCGTACGCGAGGCGCGCGGCTCCCGCCCTTCCGCCGCGCGCGGGCAGTAAAAAACCCGCTCTCGCGAGCGGGCTTTTGCAACTTTGTGATTGTGTCCGGTCTGTCTTCCGGTGTGATTATTCCGCCTTGAACGGGAGGAGCGCGACGGTGCGGGCTCTCTTGACGGCGGTCGTGATGGCTCTCTGGTGGAGGGCGCACGTTCCGGTCACGCGGCGCGGAAGGATCTTGCCGTTTTCGGAGATGTACTTCTTCAGCGTTTCGGTGTCCTTATAATCGATTTCTCTGTCCTTATCGGCGCAGAACGCGCAGACTTTCTTTCTGCCGCGCGGGCCGCCCATGGGGCGTTTTCTTTCAGCCATTTTCGTATCCTTTCGATAATCTGTTATTGCGGAATGTTGATGGTGTCGTCGTCCGTTCCATTATTCCATTAGAAGGGGATATCATCATCCTCTTCCTCCTGGAGTTCGGTGAATCCGGGGGGAACGGGGGGCTGGGACGGGGCGGACGCCGGGGAATTGTTCCTGCGGAACGATTCCTGCGGAGCGGCCGAGGCCTGGCCTTCGGACTTCGGACCGAGGAACTCGATCCGGTCGGCGACGACGTCGGTCGTGTAGACGGTCTTGCCGTCCTTGTCCTGGTAGGATCCGGTCTGGATCCGTCCGGACACGCCGACGAGGCGTCCCTTGTTCAGGTACTTTTCGGCGAATTCCGCCTGTTTCCCGAACGAGGTGATGCGGATGAAATCTGCGTTGTTTTCCCGATCGCGGGAGAACGGCCGGTCAACCGCAAGAGTAAAGGTCGCGACCGCAGTCTGGGACTGGGTGTAGCGGACTTCGGGGTCTCTTGTGAGCCGTCCTGTGAGTACAACAGAATTCATTCTTCCTCCTACTTCTCGTCCTTGTTGACGATGATGTGACGAACGATCGGTTCGGCGTTGCGGCAGCGGCGGTCGAGTTCCTTCGGAAGCTCGGGGTTCGCTGTGAACGGCAGGACGAAATAGTAGCCCTCGTTCTTCTTCTCGATCGGATATGCGAACTTGCGCAGTCCCCATTCCGCCATTTCGCCGGCTTCGCCGCCTTCCGCGATGATGCCCTTGACGGTCTCTACGACTTCGTTCCGTTTGGCTTCATCCAGATCCGCGTCGATGACGAACATGATCTCATACTTGTTCACGGTATTTTCACCTCCCTGTGGACTAATGGCCGCCCTCCTGGTTGGGAGCGGCAGAGTATTCTTCACGCGCAAGCAAAAGGCGCGCTCATACATTATATGTGCGCGCCGGGTCCAATGCAAGTGTTTTTTGAATGTTTTTCGCCGTTTTCCGCGGCGTTTCGATCACGCTTCCGTTTCGCTGTTTTCCTTCGCTTCCACCGCCGGAGAGGCCTCCGGAACCACTATACCGAGTTCCGCTTGAAGCCCGCGGACGCCGTCCTTGACGGTCTCGATCACCCGGTCGGAGAACTCGCCCCACTCCCGCTTCGGGATCCCGGCCGTCGGGATCGCGGGAAGGATGCGGACGTCGACGCGGCCCGGGCAGGCGAGCTTGTTCTCCTCGTAGCAGTGGTAGGCGCCCTCGAGCGCGACCGGAACGATCGGAACGCCGGCGCGGAGCGCGAGCTGGATCGAGCCTTTGTGGAACCCACCCTCGTAGAATTGGGGCCCCCACGAACGCGTCCCCTCGGGGAAGATCGCCATATTGAAGCCCTTCTTCAGGTAGTCGACGCCCTCGTTGATGACGGCGACGTGGGCGCGGGGATTTTCCTGGGCCGGGGGAATGAAGATGCCGCGGATGCCGGCGACGTACTTGCCGATCAAAGGCGCCTTCTTCAGCTCCTGTTTCGCGATGAACGAGATCTGGCGGCCGCCGAGCATATAGCCGATCGCGATGACGTCCATATAGCCCTGGTGGTTCGCGATCACGCAGAACGGATCGTCGCCCGCCGGGATGTTTTCGGTCCCGGTGATATGCATGTCCATGCCGAGCGTCTTCACGACGCCCTCGCACAGGCCGTAGAAGCTCTCGCCGATCTTCTGTTTTTCCTCCGCGTAGAGCTTTTTCAGCGCTTCAGCGTCCGCCGGCTCGTTCGAGCCTTCGAGCGCCTCCTCGCGCAGCTGGAGCTCCCGGATCGCGTCCGTCTCCGGCTTCATCGCGGAAAAGTAATACTTCGCGAACCACCACAGCGGTTTTCTGTTCTGCCAAATGCTGACTTTCGCCATCGTGTTCTTCCTTCCGGGCGGACAGCCGTCCTTGCCGATTCAAAGGGTCTACAGCAGGTTCTTTTCGTACGCGGCGTACGCTTCCTCCAGCTCCGTTTTGTAGTTCTGGGCCATTTTCTGGAGATTCGAGGCTTCCTCGTAATCGCGCCGGTCGAGCGCCTCGACGATCCTGGCGAGCAGGCTCTTCCGGACGAGCGTCGTCTTGCCGAGCGAGCAGCGCAGCGCGTCGATCTTCGCCCACTCGCGGGCGTCGTACGCGTCGGCGGGGTTGTGGAGCGGGGCGCACTTCCGGATCAGGTCCATCGTCTGCGGAACGATGCGGTTGTGGAGCTCCATCACCCACTGGTTGAGCATCGCGGCGCGGTACGAATCGAGCACGGCGACGGTGAACGCCCTGCAGCGGCCGAGGCAGCCGAACTTCGCGACCGCCTGGGCCATCGTCTCGTAGACGGTCCCGGGCGCCGTTCCGAACATCGCGTTCCGTTCGTCCTCCGAGTAGCCGTCGAACACGTCGATCTCGGCGCGGTAGGCGCGGTCCGTCTCGAGGTAGAAGTCCTCCTCGCCGGGCTGCTTCGAGATCGACGCTTCAAGTTCCTTCGGCGCCTTCTCCGCCTCGAGGACGGCGAGGATGCCGTCGAGCATCGCGAGATACGCGCTCGCGAACACGAGGTACGAGTTCGATTTCGGGTACGGCGAACGCAGCTCGAACCGCGTCGCCATCGGGTTTTCGAGATCGCGGATCAGGCCGACGAGGACGGTCCGGTTCCGCGAGGGTGTATCGAGGTCCTTGCCGAGCGACGTCACGACGCACACAGGCGCCTCGAAGCCCGGTTTCAGACGGTTCAGCGCGTCGTTCGTACACGCGACGAACGCGTTGACCGCTTCGTAGTTCTTCAGAAGGCCCATCAGGGCGCCGTAGCCGACGGGCGAGAGATACGACGGGTCCTCCGCCTCCGGTCCGCGCAAACAGTCGAACAGGTTCACGCGCCGGCCGTCCTTCAGCTTCAGGGCGGCGCCTAAGTGGTGGTGTTCGCCGGAGCCCGCGACGCCGATGATCGGCTTGGCCATGAACGTCACCTCGAGGCCCTTCGAACGGAAGAGGTCCTTGACGGCGTTCCGGACCATCAGCTCGTTGTCGGCCGCCTGCATCAGGGACGCGAACCGCCAGTCGATCTCGAGCTGTTCCATGATGTGGTCGTAGTGGCCGGAGGCGCCGAGCTTGGCTTTGATCCCGCCGACTTCTTTGTGGCCCATCTCGACGCAGATGCCGTACGAATCGAGGAAGACGAGCGTCTCCTCGAGGGCCGTGCGGACGGGGCCGCGGGTCCTTTGCCAGTACTGTTCCTTGAGTTCCTGGGAGGTCGAGAGCTGTTCGCGGTTCGCCTTGTCCTCGGGCGTCTGGACCCAGAACTCGAGCTCGGTCGCGCCGGTCAGCTCGACGGATGCGATCTCGTCGACCGACGGAACGCCGAGCCATTTCAGCGCGTAGGGATGGTCGCGCAGCGCGTCGAGCACGCCCGTTTTGAACGTCTCCGCGGCCTCGCGCAGCATATACCGCGAGCCGACCTCGGTCTTGCCGTTGTGGTAGAGGAACGCGGGGATCCTGAGCGTACCGACGCCCGTTTCGACGTCGTAGTCGACGTACCAGTTCACGGATTTGTCGG
>JAEEUO010000052.1 GCA_016286935.1 Bacillota bacterium
TTCTTCGCGAGAAGCGGGAGAAGCGCGCCGACGCATTTCGCGATGATGACGATCGCAAGCATTGAAAGGGCGACGGTCAGAGCGACGCCGACGCCGTTTTTGTCGAGCCAGACGATCCGCGCAAAGTTCAGCAGGGAGAGCGCCGCGCCGACGATGATGCCGATGCGGAATTCCTTCCAGAAGACGCGGATGGCGTCGCGGAGCTCGATGTCGCCCGTCGCGAGTCCGCGGATGACGAGCGTCGCGGCCTGGGAACCGGAGTTACCGCCGGTGCCGTTGAGCATCGGCATGTACGCGACGAGGCAGATGACCGCGGAGAGGCTGTCCTGGAAGCGGGCGATGATCCCGCCGGTGAGCATGTACGAGCACATCAGGAAGAACAGCCAGGGGAAGCGCGACTTCACGTGCTTCCAGACGGGCATGTCGAGGTATTCGTCCGTCGAAGCGACGACGCCGGCCATGTGCTGGAAGTCCTCGGTCGTCTCTTCTTCGATGACGTCCATGATGTCGTCGACGGTGATGATGCCGACGAGGCGGTTCTCCTTGTCGACGACGGGCATCGCGAGCAGGTCGTATTTCTTGAACAGCTCGGAGACGGATTCCTGGTCCTCGAGCACGCCGACGGAGATGACGTCCTCCTCCATCAGTTCGCCGATGAGCTGGCTTTCGCGGGCGGTGACGAGGCGGCGGAGGGAGACGATGCCGATGAGCTTGCGGCCCTGGTCCATCACGTAGCACGTGTAGATCGTCTCGGACTCAAGCGCCTGGTCGCGGATGTGCTCGAGCGCCTCCTTCACGGTCCACGATTTCCGCAGGGAGATGTAATCCGGCGTCATCAGCGAGCCGGCGGAGTTTTCGGGGTAGTTGAGGAACGTGTTGATCTGTTTGCGCTCCTCCTTCGTCGCCTTCGCGAGGATCTTGTCGACGATGTTCGCGGGGAGCTCCTCGAGGACGTCGATCATATCGTCGAAGTCGAGCTCCTGCATGATGTAGTTGATTTCCTTATCGGTGATCGCCGTGATGACGTCGACCTGGGTGTCGAGCGTGAAGAACGAAAAGACGTCGACGGATATGTCCTTCGGGAGGATGCGGAAGAGGATGATCGCCTTGTCGAGGCCCTCCTCGTCGATGACGTCCTCCAGAAGCTCCGCGATGTCGGCTTCGTTGTTTTCGAGCAGGATCTCGCGCGCCTGGACGAATTTCTTGTCGGGCAGGAGGGCGAGGATCTTCTCGAGCGTACGGTCGTACTCGTCGTCGCGTTCCTTCTCGGTATCCGGCTCTTCCGCCAGAGCCTTTTCGTATTCCTTTTCGAGTTCGCTGTTCATACGGGACCCCCGTTCTCAGGCAAGGAACATATAGATAGATGTATTCTACTCCGAAATCGGAAAAACAGCAAGAAAGACGGCTTATTTTTCTTGTGTATGTATTTGTTTCCCGGCTTGTGATATGATACAGATGCAATCGTTTTTTTAGTTATGAAAGGCGGGTATATCATGGGCGAATTCGTTATCGAAAGCTACGACGACCTGTGCGACGAGTCGGGATTCCAGTTTGAATTCCGCTGCGAGAAATGCGGTCGTCCGTTCAAGAGCGAATATGTGAAATCGAGAAACGTCGCGGCGCGCAACAAGAACGAGAAACTCGGAAACGCCGCGGCCTTTCTCGGCGGGCTGTTCGGCGGAAAGGCCGGCGAACTCGGCGATCTGATCGACCGCGGAAGCGATTTCGCGAACGAGATGGCCGGCGACCGGTACGAACAGGAAAAACAGGCGGCGTTCGAGGCGGCGGAAGCGATCGCGGAGAAGTCGCTGTCCCACTGCTCGCGCTGCGGCTGCTGGTTCTGCTCCGACTGCTACGACAAAAAGGCCGGTATGTGCAAAGACTGCGCGGAGGAGGTCGCCCAGGAAGAGCGCGACCGCCGTCAGGAGGCCGAAGACCGGCGGCGTGAGGAGGAGGAACGCATCGAAGAGGAGAAGCGCGAGGCCGAAGAGCGGAGACGCGAAGAGGAGGAGCGCGCGCGGGAGGAAGCCGAAGCGGCGGCAGAGGAACAGAAGCACATCTGCCCGAAGTGCGGCGCCCGCGTCCCCGACGGCATGCGTTTCTGCGGCAACTGCGGGACGGCCATGATCAAGGTCTGCCCGAAGTGCGGTGCGGAGAACGACCGGATGAACAACTTCTGCCAGGAGTGCGGCGCGAAGCTGAAATAAGCCGGTCCGAATAAAAAAAGAGCGGCATACGCCGCTCTTTTCCTGTTTTTTGTTTACGCGTTCAGCTTTTCGACGATCTCGGCAAGCACCTTGTCGGCCTTGTCGTTGTCGATCTGGCAGGTGCCGGCGTTGAAGTGGCCGCCGCCGCCGTAGCTGAGGCAGATCTCGCCGATGTCGGCCTTCGAGGCCTTGTTGAGGATCGACTTGCCGATCATGAGGGCCGTGTTCTGTTTCTTAAAGCCCCAGGCGACGTGGATCGAGACCTCGGTCTCGGGATACATCGCGTAGACGGCGAAGCGGTTTCCGGCGTAGATGACATCCTCGTTCCGCAGGTCGATCACGGCGACCTTGCCGCGGACGTCGACGATGCGGCGGAGCTGGGCCTCAAACTGTTTTTCCTGGTCGAAGTAGAGGTCGACGCGCTCCTTCACGTCGGGCAGCGCGAGGATCTCGTCGATCGAATGGCCGCGGCAGTAGTCGACGAGCAGCATCATCAGGTCGTAGTTCGAGATGCGGAAGTCGCGGAAGCGGCCGAGGCCGGTGCGCGGGTCCATGATGTAGTGGAGGAGCACCCATCCCGTCGGGTGAAGGATGTCCTCAAGGGTGAAGTCGGCGCTGTCGCCCTTGTCGACGGCCGTCATCAGGTCCTCGGAGATGTTCGGGAACCGTCCGGCGCCGCCGTAGTAATTGTAGACGACGCGCGCCGCGGAGCGGGCCTTCGGGTCGATGATGAGCTTCCCGCCGGTCTCGGTGGCCTTCAGGCGGTCGATCTCGCTCTCGTGATGGTCGAACGCAAGGCCGACGCGCGGATCATACGGCAGGTTCGTCGTGATGTCGTCGGCGGTCAGGTCGATCTTGCCGTCCTGAACGTCCTTCGGGTGGACGAACTTGATCTCGTCGATCATATCGAGCTCCTTGAGCATCATCGCGCAGGCAAGTCCGTCAAAATCGCTTCTTGTAACGAGTCTTTTCATAGAAACAGAACCTCCATAACCGGTTTGGTCGTCAATTTGCGTCCATATTATAGCACATCTGTTTTGCTTGTGCTACGGTCTTTCTTCGCGTATAATAACTGTGTATGCCGCATGCGGTTCTTTTTCGCGTGCGGAAACGAAACGACGAAAGAAACCGGATCCAACGGAGGTCCTTATGAAGCGCTTTTTCAAAACCAACCTCGTCCTGCTCCTCGTCATCGCCGTCGGCTTCGTCGCCGCGTTCGTGTCGATCGGGAACCGGATGGCCGTCGAGGCGAAGGACAAGACGTACGACATCGTGATCGATATGGACGAGCTGCGGAAGATGGCGGCCCAGTCCGACCACGACGAGTACTGGTGGCTCAACGAATGGAAACAGTACGGCATCAACAAGGTCGGCGTCTGGGAAACGTCTATCAAACGCATCGTCGAGGAGTGGCCGGATTACGTCCGCATCGTCAGCGCGCGGGAGCTCTCTGCGGAGAAGCCCGTGACGTGGTATCTCGATCTCCCGAAGTCCATGTGGCCGGCGCTGTCCGGTCCGGAGACCGTCCATCCCGACGAGTACGATTTCCTGATCGTCACCGACTACTACGAAGTCTATGAAGCGATCCGGCGCGGCTTCACGATGCGCTATCCCGGCGCCCTGACGGCCTCCGAATGGGTGGAGGGCGGCCCCGGCTATCTGTATTTCGACGGGACCGCGGAGACGGCGCTCTATTCGCCGAACGACCGCATCACCGAATACGACTCGAAGACGTTCACGACGCGGCGCGAGGTCGTCGGATCGATCTATGAATACCTGAATCTCGGCTTCCGCGCGGCGGAGGGCGAAACGGTCCGGCGCTGCGAGGAACTCGGCTACGAGATCGTCCCGCGGACCGTCGCGTACAAGAATTACAACGGCGACGCGTTCGCCTTCGACGTCTTCAAGGAGTATTCGGCCGCGTTCCGCCGCGACCCCGCGTATCTGATCGTCGGCGGTCCGGTCTACGGACTCGAGGGCGAGAATGACGCCTCGTTCAATTACCTGAAATCGCACGCCACGAGCCTCTGCCTGATCGAGGCGAGCGACCAGCTCGGCAACATGAAGGCGGACGGCCTCTTCGCGCTGTCCGAACGGTTCGGCGACCGCGCCGTCCGGACGTACTCCGTCTGGGATTACATCCAGTACCGCTACGCCTACTTCGGCTACGACGGCCCCCAGGAGATCCAGAACACGCTCTACCGCGCCGTCACGGAACGCAACATCCGCATGATCTACTACAAGCCGATGAAGCAGACCGACGAGTCGTACCTCTACATCACGGATCCCGACGATTACGCGATGGTGTGGAACGACCTCGAAGCGCGCCTCGCGGCCCACGGCTACAAGCTCGGGACCGCCGCGCCGGCGGAGGAGCTCGCGACGCCGCTTGTCCTGCGCATCCTTACGGGATTCGGCGCGGTCGCGGCGGCGATCCTGCTCCTGAAGACGCTGTTCACGATCCCGAAGAAGGCGGAATACGTCCTCCTCGCGATCGGTATCGTCGGCGTCGTCGGGTGCTTCTTCGTCGCGCCGAACGCGTCGAACGTCCTCGCGGGCTTCGCGAACGGCGTGATCTGGCCGTGCCTCGCGGCGGCGCTGTACTTCTGTTTCGGGCGGAAGGCGTATGACGATCCGGCCGTTCCGGGTCCGACCGTGACGATCCGCCGCGGCGTCGCCCTGCTCGCCGTCTGTACGATCCTCGCGGTCCTCGGCGGCCTTACGGCGGCGGCTCCGTTCGGTTCGAACGCGGCGCTCGTCGAGCAGGTCAACTTCCGCGGCATCAAATTCTCCCAGATCATCCCGATGCTCTACGCCTTCGTCCTCTTCGTCGCCTGGTTCGGCTTCCGGAAGGACAAGGAGAAGATCGGCCGCCTCGAGGTGAAGGACGTCACCCACGCGATCTTCCTCGACATCAAGGTCTGGATGCTTCTGATCGTCGCCGTGATCGGCGCGGCCGCCGCGATCTACATCATCCGCACCGGCCATACGTCGAACCTCAACACGAACACGCTCGAGGTCGAGCTCCGCAACAAACTCGAGGAGCTGCTCCCGGCGCGGCCGCGGACGAAGGAATTCCTGATCGCGTTCCCGTGCCTGCTGCTCTTCGTGTACGCGTGCGAGCGGAAGTACAAATTCTTCATCTTCCTCTTCGGCTTCGCGTCCGTCATCGGCTTCGCGTCCGTCTCGAACACGTTCATGCACCTCCGCACGCCGGTCTGCTTCAGCCTTGAGCGGCTGACGTCCGTACCGATCGGCATCGTGCTCGGCATCTTCTGCGTCGCCTGCTTCCATCTGCTCTGCCTGCTCTGGAAACGGCTCGCCGAACCAAAGGAAAAGGCGGCCGAATGAGTTACAAGATCCTGATTTCCGGCTATTACGGCTTCAACAACATCGGCGACGAGTCGATCCTGCTCGCTCTGACGCGGAGCCTCCGAAAGCGGTTCGGCGATTCGGTCGAGCTGACGGTCCTCTCGTACAACCCCGAAAACACTGCGGAGAAGTACGACGTCCGGGCGGTCGACCGCAAATCCTTCGCCGCGATCTGGCGCGAGATCGGCCGCTGCGACATGCTCATCTCCGGCGGCGGAAGCCTCCTCCAGGACGCGACGAGCAACCGATCGATCCTGTATTACCTGACGATCATCCGGCTTGCGCTCCTCCGCGGCAAGAAGGTCTTCATCTACTCCCAGGGGATCGGCCCCGTGAACGCGCCGCGCAACCGCAAGCGCGTCGCCGCGGCCCTGAAGCGCGTCCACGGCATCGTCGTCCGCGACGCCTCCTCAAAGGAGCTGCTCGTCTCGATCGGCCTCCCGCCGGAGCGCGTCGAGGTGGCGTGCGACCCCGTCATCGGGATGAACGCCGTCCCGCTTGAGGAGGGGGAGAAGATCCTCCGCGAGGCCGGCTTCGCGAACCCGGACGGGAAGACCGTCATCGGCTTCGCGATCCGCGAGCGGCGCGCCGAAAGCCCGTTCATCGACGAGCTTGAGACGGCGGTCCGGAGGCTCCGGGAGGAGAGAAACGCGAAGATCGTCCTGATCCCGTTCTTCTACGCGGAGGACGAAGCGGTCATCGAGGAGCTCAGCCGCCGCGTCGGCACCGAGGACGTGACGTGCATCCGCCGCAAATGCATGACAGAGGAGATGATGAGCCTGATCGGCAATATGGACGTCCTCGTCGGCGTACGGCTCCACTCCCTGATCTACGCGGCGATCATGAGCGTCCCGATGATCGGCATCTCCTACGACCCGAAGATCAACTCGTTCATGAACGCGATCGGACAGAAAGCGCTGTCGAGCGTCTACGACTTCCGGGCCGAATACCTTTTGAATGAGATCACGCGCGTCCTCACCGAAAGGGACGCGATCCGAAAAACCGTGGCGGAAAGCCTGTCCGCCCTGCGAAGAAGCCTCGCCAAGAACGAGGACCTGATCGACACCATCCGCAAATCGTAAGGAGAACAGACATGAAAAACATGAAATGGGTATGGATCGCGCTTCTGATCATCATCGTCGCGATCGGCGCGATCTCGGCCGCCTCGGCGGCAGTCGGAACGCCCGGCTCCGAGGCCGATCCCGTCGTCACGAAGAGCTACGTCGACAAGACTGTGAAGGCGGCGGCTGAGGCCGCCGCGAAAACGGCTGCCGAAGCGGCGGCGGAGACCGCCGCGAAGAGCGCCGTCCAGGCGGAGATCGATGCGCTGACCGAAAAGATCGCCGCCGGCATCCCGACCGGAGGCGGGACCTTCGAGGTCGTGAACGTCCCGGCCGGCCAGAGCGTGATCGGCAAGGCCGGTACGGAGATCATCGTCCGCGCAGGCTCCGCGAAGGCGATCGACAACGGCGAGGACGGCGTCTCCGACGTGACGGCGGGCCTCGATCTGCGCGGCGGCGTGACGGTCGAGACGAACCATCTTCTGCTCTGCCCGCGCGACGACGGCCGCGGCGTGTACGCGGCTTCCGAGCTCTGGGTCATGGTCCGCGGCGGGTATACGCTCCAGTAATCCGCTTTCATATTATTCACCTGATTTAGTCGCCTGCGAGGTTTCCGGGAATGAAGAGAAAAATGACGGTACGCATCCTCATCATCATCGTCGCGATCCTGCTCGTCATCTTCATGGCGGTGATGCCGTTCCTGTCGTACATCATCTACGCGGAACCGGTCTGGTCGCCCGCGCTTGAAACGGCCGTCGCGATCGGCGATTCGCTGACGCTGTCCCGGAACATCTGGCGGGACGCG